>JADFKG010000054.1 GCA_022565075.1 Chloroflexota bacterium
GCTGTCGCCGATCCAATCGTGGAAGGCGATCTCGCCTTCGGTTGAGTCCTGTGTGAAGTCAGGCGCTGTGTCACCTAGTCGTATCGCCATTGGTTATCTCCTCCTTAGAAACGGGGGGCGTCTCCGTAAACCGATTCGAATCTCGGGCGGACACGAACCGGCGCCGCAATGTTACTACAGGAGTCAATGCTGACTCAGGCGGACGGGCCGCTACAGTCCGGTACAGTTCCGAACAGATCAGCCGTCCGTCGCCACGATCATTGCGGTGAGTCCGAGAAGTTTCCTCAACGGGGGTATAGGTAAGAGGCTTCTCTTCGGGATCGAGCGCATCGCCGACGGGGACGAGTCAGCCCCCGCCGGGTGGCGCGACCCCCTTAATTGCTGAGTGGTTTAGGAGGCCTTACCGATGCGGGTCATCTTCGTGCCACAGACGGGGCATGTGCCCTGTGTCGCGGGCCGACCGTTCTTCAGCGTGACCGATATCGCGTCCTTGATCTCTCGCTTGGTGCGGCACTTGAGACAATAGCCTTCCATTGCTCCTCCTTGCCCCCGGCGGGGTGCGTATGGGCCTGTCCGATGCGCACAACTATAGCGTCCCCATAGCGCAAGTCAACACGTGCCGAATGGGATTCTCCTCGCAAGTCTTGATGCCGCGCTTCGATGCAGTTCGCTGTCAACCGGGCTCTAGGCCTTTGCGGCGAGGATGAACAACTGACATAACTTGAGTATTCGTGAGATTGAGTTAGTATCCTGGAGTATGGTGTTGCTGAGCAGAGCGCACGCGCTTGGGGGTGGGGAGAGTGGCGGGAGTGCATGGGAGTCGAACCCACCTGTCCGCCAAACGACGGACACACCGGTTTTGAAGACCGGGAGACCCACCGGGGCCTATCCACTCCCGCAGATAGCCTCGTACCTGGCGCCTCCCGCGGTCAAGTGCGGGCGGACGGAGCGCAGGAACGGTCAAAGAGAAAGCGCCTGGCTCTGGGGCTCTTGGCGTCTGGTGGGCTTTACTCGACGACCGGGTTCTCGGTGGCGATCCAGATCGGCGACTGCGAGATGTCGATGAAGCGCTTCTCGTCCTCCAGCAGCTCGCGGCCGGCCTGGCGCCCCGCCGGCGTCGTCGCGGCCGCCATCATGTCTTCGGCGCTGTCGTACCAGAGCTCGGCGACGCCGTCGTAGGGCTCGGGCCCGGGCCGCGAGGCACGCACCGCTTCCGATGCCGGGTCATCGCTGGTGTGCGTCTGCACGTAGCGGCGGATGCGCAGCGTCTGCGAGTGCTTCTTCACGAGCGGCGCGTGGTTCTCTCGCCAGTAGCGCTGGAACTCCTCACGCGAAAGCTCAGGCAGGCGCCGCAGGCAGTAGACGAGCTTGATCACGCGCCTGCGTCCTCCACGAAGCGCCCGAACGAGCGGTTGAAGTGAAGCAGCGGCTCGTTGCCGTTGGCGTCAGCGGTCAGCACCTCGCCGATCAGGATCGTGTGGTCGCCGCCGTCTGGCCGCGACTGGGTGCGGCACTCCAGGCGTGCGGCAGCGCCGCCGATCAGCGGGATGCCGGTAGCGCTTCCAGCTTCGGAAGGTGTGCCCTCCCACTTGTCGATCGCCTTCGTCGCGAAGCGTATCGCGATCGGCGACTGGCCCTGAGCCAGGATACTGACGCCGAACTGCTCGGCCTCCATGAACGCAGCGTAGCAGTCGGCGTCCTTCTGCAGGCAGACGAGCAGCAGCGGCGGGTCCAGCGACAGCGAGCTGAAGGCGCTGGCCGTGAAGCCGACGGCCTTGCCGGTGCCGTCGCGCGTCGTCACGACGGTGACGCCGCTGGCAAAGCGGGCCATCGCGTCGCGGAAGTCTGTGGGGTCGAGTGATGCGTTCATTCGCTAAACTCTAGCCGTTCGGTAACGTGCAGTTTCGTATCCCGCCTTGACCCGCGTCAACCTCAAAGGAGTTCTCATGGGTGCACTAAACGGTAAGGTAGCGGTCGTCACCGGGGCCGGTCGCAGGCGTGCCGCATGGGCATCCCGTTCGAGGCGGTGAAGGGTGGCGTGGCCAACTTCATCCCGCTCGGCCGGCAGGCTGCGCCCGAAGAGATCGCCGGGGCGGTGGCCTACCTCGCCTCGCCCGCCGCCGACTACGTGACGGGGCAGATCATCTCCATCGACGGCGGCGCCGGTCCGCGTTAGATCTTACCGATGAGGCTCTTGACCAGGGCGTGGGTGCGCTCGAGCGACGCCTTGGCGTCGCCATCTGCGGGGAACGCCGCGGCCACGAATTCGGTTGCGCCGGCGGACGCCATCTCGCGGATCTGCTGCTCCACCTGCGCCTCGTTGCCGACGATGGCGACGTCCTGCGGTCCGCTGGCGCCTTCCTTCTCAAGCACGCGCTGGTAGTTCGGCAGCGTGCCATATATCGCGAACAGGCCGGCCGCGCGCTGGCGAGCCGCGTCCGGGTCGTCGGTGACCGCGACCGGCAGGGCGGCGACGATGCGTGGCTGAGGGCGTCCGCTGCCTTCGGCCGCCTTCGTCAGCCGCGGCATGATGTGGCTCTCGATCGTCTTCGGTCCGGTCATCCAGAGTATCGAGCCGCCGGTGCGCTCGCCGGCGATCCTGAGCATCACGGGCGCCAGCGCCGCGATCATCACCTCTGGCGGCTTTGGCGTGGGCACCGCAGCCTGCGCGTTGACGCGGAACATCTCGCCGCTAAACGAGACCACTCCGTCAGTCAGCAGCGGCTGGAGGACGTTGAGGTACTCGCGCATGTGCACGGCTGGCCGCTCGTAGGAGAGTCCCCACATCGACTCGACGACGGGCGCGTGCGAGAGGCCGAGTCCGAGGGTGAAGCGGCCGCCCGTCGCCGCCTGCACCGTGAGCGCCTGCTGCGCCATGATCGTGGGGTGACGGACGTACGTCGGGACGACGGAGGTGCCGAACTGGATGCGGCTCGTCCTTTCGCCGGCTATCGCGATTACGGTCAGCACCTCGGCGCCGAAGATCTGGCCGTACCAGATGCCGTCGAAACCGTCCTTTTCCGCGTCGACTGCCGCCTGGACATGGCTCTCGATCTCAGGCGAGCCGCCGTAAAATGTTGATATCTTCATGAGTCGTCCTCCTATCGGGGAGAATACCGGGCGTAATCGTAGGCGTCAAAGCAACGGCAGACAATCGTAATCTTTCCTTAACTTTAATTCCATTGACAGATTTCCATAATCGGCTAAGCTGCATCTAAAGGCCGAGTTCTCCGGACATCCGGAGGAGCGGGGGACCCACCGCCCTCATTTAGGGGTTAATCCGCCACCGGCGGAGGGGCAGTGAAACCTCTCAGCTCTAACCCGACAGCTAACCCCGTAGGCCACTGAGAGGGCCGCACGTCGCACCCTGACCGCGCACCGTTACCTGGCGACGCAAGGTCCGCAAGATAGGAGTTCTGCGCATGCGTTACTTCCCTCCCCGGGCGCGCCAGAACCTTGACCTCGCGCTGATGCTGCGGTGCTGCCCGCACTGCATGGGAGATCTCGAGTTCCGCTCTGACTTCACGGGTGAGTACTATACGTGCCTCCAGTGCAGCAAGCGGGCAGATCCACCGGCCAGCGTTGGGCTACTGGCTGCTCTCGCTCCGCACAGTCGCACGCCCCTCACTCGCCCCGGCACTGTCTTCAACTGAGCGGCTGTCTAGGACGCTTCGGCGCCGCTGGGTGCGGGTTCCGCCGGGCCCTCGGTGCGTAGCTCCGGCAGCCAGCTCAGCGCTGACGGCAGATACCAGTTGCGTTCGCCCAGGAGTTCCATCGCCGCCGGCACCAGCACCGAGCGCACGATCGTCGCGTCCAGCATGACCGCGACGGCGAGGCCGAAGCCCATCTGCTGGAACATCACGAGTTCGCCCAGCGCGATGCCCATGAACACGCTCGCCATGATCAGCGCCGCGCCGGTGATCAGGCCGGCTGTCGAGCGCAAACCGAACGCCACGGACTCGCGGTTGTCGTGCGTGTAGTTGAAGCGCTCGCGGATGCGGCTGAGCAAGAAGACGTGGTAGTCCATCGATAGGCCGAAGAGGATCGAAAACGTCCACAGCGGCACCCAGGCCTCGATGATGTCCACCTGCTGGAAGCCGAACAGCTCGTTGCCCACTCCCTTCTGGAAGACGAGCACCAGAACGCCGTAGGCGGCCCCCACCGAGAGCAGGTTCATCACGATCGCCTTCAGCGGCACGATGATCGAGCGGAAGACGATCATCAGGAGCACGAAGCTCAACCCGAGCACGAACGCGATGACGATCGGCGTGTACTTGCCGGTCGTGTCGAAGTAGTCGATGTTGCCTGCGGTCGCGCCGCCGACGAGCACTTCCGCCTCGACGCCTTCGAACGCTGCCGGGATCAGTTCGCCCCGCAGGTTGCGCACGGCAGCCACGGCTTCCTCGCTACTCGGATCGGCGTTGACGTCGACGGAGAGCAGGCCGATCGATTGGTCGGGGTTCGCCTCGAACGTCGGGGCGCCGAACAGAGGATCGTCCGCGAGCGCGGTCGAGAGCCGCTCGATGCTGGCCTGGACGTCCGGACGAGTGATGTCGCCGTCGCTGATGACGATCTCTGTCGGTGCGATGAGGCCGAAGTTGAACTCGTCCTGTACCAGCGTGAACGCCTCGAAGGAGTCCGTGCTCCTCGGCAGTGTGCTGACGCCGGCCGAGCCGGTCTTGATGTCCAGATAGGGGACGGCAAGGGCGATCATCAGGCCACCCCCGAGGATCAGGCTGATGACGGGGTAACGCATCACCGTGCGGCTGATGCGGTCCCAGAAGCCGCCCGTTCGTTCATGATCGATCTTGTCCAGCGAGCGGCCGACGAACGGCACTCTGAGCGTGTTAACGCCGTCGCCGAGCACTCCGAGGATCGCCGGCAAAAGCGTCAACGTCACCCCTATCGAGACGACGACGACGATGATCGCGCCGGCGCCGAGGCTGCGGAAGATGGTGGACGGGACAAGCAGCATGCCGAGGAGCGAGAAGACAACCGTCATGCCGCTGAAGAACACCGCCCGGCTTGCGGTCGAGGCGGCGGCGTGGATGGCGGCGTGCTTCTCCAGGCCCTTCCCTCGCTCCTCCCGGTAGCGGGAGACGATGAAGAGCGAGTAGTCGATGCCGACTGCCAGCCCCATCATCGTGATCACGTTCGTCACGAAGAAGGAGAACTGGAAGACCTGGCCGAAGAGCGCCGTCAGGCCGATGGCGACGACGATTGAGAAGATGCCCAGGACCAACGGTACGAGCGCGGCCGTCAGCGCGCCGAAGACCAGCACCAGAACGAGAAAGGCGATCGGGATGCCGATCGCCTCGCCCCGCGTCAGGTCTTTCTCGGCCTGCTCCTGAAAGTCGTGGTTGATGCTGGCGCCGCCGGCAGCGAGCACGCGAAACTCGGCCGCTTCGTCGGACTCCGCCACCAGATCGAGGACCTGGCTGATGTTGTCGTCGGCGTCAATCTTATCGCCGGCCATGACGAACGGCATGATCGTGACGTGGCGGTCGGCCGACACCAGAGACTCGTCGCCGGTGAGGTAGTAGCTCGTGCCACCGAGGACGACGTCCGCTGGAAGCGCAGAGATGCCGGCGAACAGCTCCTCCGCGTGGGCCTGGAACGCAGGGTCGTCCACGGTCAGCGTCTCGGACTGGACGATGATGATCTCGTTGTCGTGGGTCTCGCCGCGCCATTCTTCGAGAATAGCGTTGGCGCGCTCGGACTCCGGATCGTTGGTGAGGCGAACCTCCGTAGTGAGGGCGTCACCGAGCAGCGTAAGGATGAGGAAGACAGAGACGGCAAAGAGAGCGGCCCAGGCTGCGATTACGAGCCAGGGCCGCCTCGCGCTCGCCGAAGCAAGCGATTCAGTCGATAGGCTGAAGGCCATTAAGTCGCAGTTCTAGGGCGCCCGCGACACGGCGTCGCGGAGCGCGGGAGCGTTCCAAACTGGTGTGGCACGCCGCCCCTCGGACTCGTGCGTCATGCGCTCCGGATCCGGTCGCTGTTCCGTGTGGGGGCGAACCTGACGGGCTTCGTCCTCCCGCTCGCGACAGAGGGCCTGGATCAGTTCTTCCGATATGAAGCCGAGCACTGTGATCTCCCTTCGGTGAGTGCGGCCGCCGTGTGACGTGCCGCCCATACACACGGTAGCGGCAAAGGGCCGGGGCCGCTGTGACTCCAATCACAAGGTAGGGCGACAACGCTTCCTCAACCCGATCTTGTCCCTGGCGCCGTAACTGTGGGGACGGCATTATCATCTTCTCAAGTGGAATGCGTATTTCGACGGCGGGATCAGCGGCGGCTGAGATGTTGCGCGCCGGCGCCGTGCTGATCGCCGGCGCTGTCGTCCTCCTGGGCGCGGGCCAGGCTCTGGCCGCAGGTGTGACGGTGTCGGCGGAGGACGTCACAGCGGCGTCCGGCGGAGCTGTGGAACTGACGCTTTCGGGGCACTCCGAGCAGGCGATCGGCGCTCTGGGCATCGACGTTCGCTTCGACGAGACGCTGGTCACACCGCACTCCTGCCAGAGCGAGATCGCCCTCTGCAACACCGGCGCACAGCCGGGACTCCTGCGCCTGAACAGCGTCAGCCTGCAAGGGTTCAGCGGCGACATCACGTTCGCGACGATAGTCTTCGAGGCCATCGGCCCGGCCGGGTCCACGGCGCTGATCGACGTCGAGGTCACCACGCTCTCCGACACTATCGGCAACGACATGCTGGATCAGGTCAGCGTCACCGACGGCTCCGTGACGATAGATAGCCTGGCGCCGCTGACGCCTCCGGGCGATGCGAACTGTGACTCGACGCTGTCCGCCGCGGACGGCCTCGCTATCATCGGTGACCTCGGCGGCGTGTACGAAGCAGGCTGCTTCGGGCTCGCGGACGTGAACTGCGATGGCAAGGTGGATGCCGCCGATGCCCTGACGATCCTGCGCTCGATCGGCGGTCTGCCGCTCGATCTGCCGCCGGGCTGCACCACTATCGCCTAGCCGATTGACACGGGCTCTCTCGTTAGCGGACAATCCGCCCGCATACTCGGTCATTTGAGGCGAGGCGTAGCGTGAGCGTCGGCGATTATCTGCGAAAGAACCTGCACTTCTGGCACTGGTATCCACGTCTGCTCTGCGAGGGGCTGACGGACGATGAACTTCACTGGCAGCCGGAGACCAACCCGAACCACATCGTTTTCACGCTCTGGCACGCCTATCGTTCCGAAGACGAGATCATCCACGGCTTGCTGGCGCGCCGCCCGTCGGTTTTCACGCGGGACAACTGGGCGCCTCGGCTGCCTGTGAAAGAGCCGGGCAACCCACCGTACGGCACGGGCCTCGAGCGCGACCAGATAGCGCGCATCCACCTCGATCTCGATGATATTTTCGCCTACGCTGAGGCTGTCGGCGAGGCGATGCAGGAGTACGCGGACAGCCTGAGCGAGGCGGACGGCGCGGAGATGATCCCGCTGCCCTTCTTCAAGCAGGTCTACCCGATGCTGGACGAGATGAGCCGCGCGGAGGTGCTCAACTTCTTCTGCATCGGCCATACGGCGGAGCACCTGGGCGAGGTGCAGTACATCAAAGGTCTGCTTGGCAAGATCGGTGCGCCCCTTTAGGGGAACCGTGAGCCTGCCTGCCGTCCCCCGCCTCATCGTCCCGCTCGTCGTGCTGGCGGCGCTGGCGCTGGCCGGCCCCGCGACCGCCGCCTCGCCCGGCGTACCCGAGCAGGCGGACTACGCCGCGGGCGAAGTGATTGTGCGCCTGAGCGGGCAGTCCCCTCACGCCGAGTCCGCGCGCCTGGCGTCGCAGGTGGGCGCAAGCGTCGAGCGGGTGTTTGCGCGAGGTGGCTTCGCGACGCTCTCGCTCCCGCCGGGCCAGGAAGCGGCGGCGATCGAGCTCTTGCGCGCGGATCCGGCCGTCCAGTCGGCCGAGCTGAACGCTCTCAAGCAGCCGTCGCGCATCCCCGTCGACGAGTTCTTCCCGCTGCAGTGGAACATGAAGCTGATCGGGGCGCCCGAGGCCTGGAGCACGTCGTTCGGCTCCGGCGTCACGATCGCCGTCCTCGATACAGGCGTCGCGTACGAAGATTACGAAGAGTTCGGCCGCTCGCCGGGGCTTAGGCAGACGAGGTTCGTCTCCCCGTACGACGCGACCAATGACACGATCCACGCCAACGACGAAGACGGCCACGGCACTCATGTCGCCGGGACGCTGGTGCAGGACTGGGACGCTTACGGCGTCGCCGGTCTCGTTCCGCAGGCGGCGATCATGCCGGTGCGCGTCTGCCGCCCATACGGTTGCACGGCCGACAGCATCGCTGCCGGCGTCTACTGGGCGGTCGATCATGGCGCGGACGTGATCAACCTGAGCCTCGGCGGGCCCATCATGACGACGATCGAGCGCGAGGCGTTTGCGTACGCCGAAGCGGGCGGCGTCGTCGTCGTCGCGGCGGCCGGTAACGGCGGTGGCGACCTCATCGGCGACCCCGTGCTCGACTTCCCGGCCAGGATCGAGACAGTCGTCTCCGTGGGCGCCGTGGACCGGTTCATGGAACGCGCCGGCTACTCAAGCTACGGCGCGCACGAAGGCGAGGACGGCCTCCACCTGATGGGCCCCGGCGGGATCAAGGACGTAAGCGGCAACGGCGACGGCATCCTCCAGAACACGTACGCCTTCAGCTGCGGCGATGGGCCGGAGGACTACAAGCAGTTTGCGCTTTGCAGCTACTTCGGCACCTCAATGGCGACGCCGCACGTCAGCGGCATCGCCGCCATGCTGCTTTCGGTGCACCCGAACCTGAAGCCGGTGCAGGTGAGGCAGGTGCTTCGCTGCGCCGCCCTGGACCTCGGCGATCCCGGCTACGACGCGGAGTACGGCGCCGGCCTGTCGTTCGCCCCGGCCGCGGTCGCCGACGGCGACGGAGACGGCATCGTCGACTGCTTCGACGCGCGGCCGGCCCTCACCGCCTCAATCGGCAAGGCGGACGTGCGGCCGGCCGAGACGGTGAGCGTGCCGTTGGACATCGCGGCCTGGTGGCCCGGCGTGACCACCTACGAGGTGCACGTCTCGTTCAACCCGGCGGTGGTGGAGGCTGTCGGCTGCACGCCGCGCGAGGAGACCGTCTGTGTTGTGGAGGACGGACTCGTCACCGTCTTTGGATCGCCGTCGTCGCCGCTATCGGGGCACTTCCGGCCGGCGTACATCAACTTCAAGGCGTCGGACAGGCTCAGCGTCTTCACCTCGTTGCACCTCGCGGTAACGGCGCTGAGCGCGCGCGTGCCGGACATCGGGTTGCAGCTGTTCACTGAGGATGGCTCGGTCCGCATCTCGGATCCGGGCCCAACGCTGGCCGGCGACCTCGACTGTGACTCTAAAGTTGGGCCGGACGACGTCATCGACGTTCTGCGAGTGACCAGTGGCAGCTCCCAGCCGTTGTGCGTCGCGCAGGGCGACGTCAACTGCAGCGGCAACGTCGACGCCTTCGACGGGCTGGCGATCATCGCCCACATCGCGAAGATCGCGCAGCCGTTGGTGGCGGACTGTCCGGAGATCGGTTCGTCGCTCGTCCCCGAACCCGAAGAGCCCGAGTAGGGTCGGTCGCGCGTGCTATTCTAGGGGGCACCACAAACGGAGGTGCCCTATGTCCCAGTACGCTGACCTGCTCTACGACGTTAGCGACCACGTTGCCACCATCACCCTCAACCGGCCCGACCGCTTGAACGCGATCTCCCAGCCGATGCTGGAGTCGATCTCGCAGGCGCTGCGGGACTCCGATATCAACGACGACGTCCGCGTGATTGTGATCACGGGCGCCGGGCGTGGCTTCTGTGCGGGCCTCGATCTCAAGGACCTCACCGCCGGTACCGGTATCGGCTCCAACGGCAACCTCGCCATTCGGCGCTTCGACCTCAACGCCAGCCCGCCGATCGTGCTCCACAACACCGATAAGCCTGTCATCTGTTCGCTGAACGGGCCCGCCGCCGGTTACGGCATGGATCTCGCTCTCGGCTGCGACATCCGCATCGCTTCGACCGAGGCCAAGCTGGCCGCCGTCTTCACGAAGCGCGGCATCCTGCCGGAGAGTGGCGGCGCCTGGCTCCTGCCGCGCCTCATCGGCTGGGCCAAGGCCTCCGAGATCGTCTTCCGGGGCCAGACGCTGAGCGCGGAGGAGGCCCTGGATGTTGGCCTCGTCAACCACGTCGTCGAGCACGACAAGCTAGCGGCGTTCACGGCTCAGATGGCGGCCGAGATCGCGGCCAGCGCACCGCTCGCCGTGCAGGCCACGAAGCGCATGATGCGCCTGGCGATGGACGAGACGTTCGAGGCCAGCGTGCACCACGTCTTCCTGCAGCTCCTGCCGCTGTTCCAGACGAAGGACTTCCGCGAGGGGATACAGTCCTTCCTCGAGAAGCGCCAGCCCGAGTTCACGGGCCAGTAAGATAACGGTGATTGATCCAGCGGAATTGCCGTCGGCAAGACTAGGAGTGGCTATCGCAGTTGCGCTTCCGGCCGCCTTCGTGGCTGGCTACGTCATCGTAGTCGACCATGGTGCGACTGAGGCCATTGCTATCTCGACCGCCGCATGCCTCTTACTTGTTGCGGCATACGTCGCCGTCATCCGCACGCCTTTTCGTGTCGCCTGCCTGACCGGATTGTTTCTCGGCGGAATGGCTGGCGCTGCGTTCGCACTGGGGGTATCGACACCTCATGTGGTGGAGATCGGTGATCGAACTAGGGACACCTGGACTGAGGTAGGCTGGCAGGGCGCCGTCATGTTTCTTGTCTTCGTGTTTGGCGGAATTGGAGCGGTCGCGGGCACGCTTCTGGGTGCAGCGATCGTCACTGCCCGCAATCTGTGGCGATTTCTCAACTCCCCACGAAATGCGTCCGGAGCCACGTCTTCTTTGTCTCGATAGCAGGCCGCTCCCCAGCACGGGCCCATTGATGGGCGTGTGCTTGACCATCGCCATGCCAGCGGTGAGGCAGAGTGGATGAGCGAAGCGCCGCGCACCGACTGGAACGCCGCCGTCTACGACCGTATCGGCACGCCGATGCGCGGCTGGGCGCAGCAGGTGATCGACGACCTCGAGCTGCGCGGCGACGAGACGTTGCTCGACGCCGGCTGTGGCTCCGGCTCCGTTACCCTCGACCTCCTGCAGAAGCTCCCTGACGGCAAGGTCTACGCCGTCGACAGCTCGCCGGAGATGACCGCGAACCTCAAGAAAGAACTCGCCGAGCGCGGCATCACTAACGTCGTCGCTCTCACCGCCAGCCTCACCGACTTCACGCTGCCGGAGCAGGTCGACGTCGTCTTCTCGAACGCCGTCTTCCACTGGGTTCCCGACGACGATGGGCTCTTCGGCTCGCTGGCGCGGGCGACGAAGCCGGGTGGACGGCTGCGGGCGCAGTGCGGCGGCGCAGGCAACATCTCCCGGCTGACGGAGGCGACGCACGCCGTCGAGAAGCGCGCCCCCTACTCCGAACACCTCTCTGGCGACAGCGAATTCCGCAAGTACCGCTCGGTCGAGGAGGCGCGCGCGGCGATGGAGCGCAACGGCTGGCGGGACGTGCGGGGCAACCTCTTCGAGGCGCCGGTCACCTTCGAGGACGATGACGCCGCGGTGCTCTACCTGCGCACGATCATCCTTCAGGGCCAGGTAGCGGCGCTCCCGGAGGAACTCTCCGACCGCTTCCTGCGCGACGTCGTCGCCGAGACTGTCAAGCGCTCTGGCGCGCCGTTCAGCG
>JADFKG010000055.1 GCA_022565075.1 Chloroflexota bacterium
CCGCTTTCGGCTCCTCGGCGACAGCCTCCTCCGGAGGAGCCTCCGCCTCTTCGGCAGCAGGCGCCTCGGGCTCGGCCGGCGCGTCTTCGGCGGTCTTTACTTCTTCGGGGACCTCGATCTCTTCGGGAGTCTCGATCTCTTCTGTGGCCTCAGCCTGGGCCGGCTGGGCAGCTTCGTCCGCCGCCTCGGCCGCGGGCTGCCCGGCAGGAGTTTCATCGACGGCTGCCGGGGTGGGCGCAACCGCTGTCGGCGCGTCTTCCTCCTTCGGCTTCGCCTCGCCGATGACCTCCAGGTCGATCTCTCCGGGAGCGACGGCCGGCAGGTCGACCTGACGCAGCACTTCGATCAGGCGCCAGCGCTTGGTCTTGGAGATCGGCTCTGATTCGACGATGCGCACGCGATCGCCCTTGTGGGCCTCGCCGTCCTCATCGTGCACGACGTAGTTGCGGTTGCGCCGGATCGTCTTCTTGTAGAGCCGATGGCGAATGGCCGAGGAGATAGAGACGACGACGGTCTTCTCCATGGAGTGGCTGACGACGGTGCCTTCGCGGGTCTTGCGGCCGCCGTACTTTCCGCTTGCGTCCGTCATGACGCCCCTCCCTCGCTCGCCTTCGATAGCTCGCGCTGGCGCTGGAACGTCTTCAGCCGGGCGATCGTTCGCTTGATCGCCGGAATCTCCCGGTGGTTGGTCAGTTGCAGCGTCTCTTTCTGGAGGCGCAGTGAGAAGAGCCGGCGATAAGACTCGTCCAGCTGCTTCTGCAGGTCGCCGTCGGACATCTTGAGGATCTCCTCGACCCTGCCCCTGATCTTCTTCGCCACTGTTAGTATTCCATCCTTCCGATGAAGCGGACCTTGATCGGCAGCTTCTGCGCCGCCAACCTCATCGCCTCGCGCGCAACGGTTTCGCTGACTCCAGATATTTCGTAGATCATTCGGCCCGGCTTGACGACGGCTACCCAGCCTTCGACCGGGCCCTTACCGCTTCCCATCCGCACTTCCAGCGGCTTCTTGGTCACTGGCTTGTCCGGGAAGACGCGTATCCAGAGCTTTCCGCCACGCTTCACGTAGCGCGTGATGGCGCGACGGCCCGCCTCGATCTGACGGTTGGTCATCCAGCAGGCGCCTAGCGCCTGCAGGCCGTAATCACCGAAGGTGACCACGTTGCCGGTCTGGGCCATGCCTCGCCGGCGACCGCGATGGGCCTTGCGGTACTTCGTTCGTTTAGGCTGAAGCATCGCTCTTCTTGCTCTTATCGTCGGGGGTCGTTACATCTGGCTTCGGCTCTTCAGCCGCTGCGGGCTTTTCCTCAACGGCCGGCTCTGCGGACTTTTCTTCGGCAACCGGCTTCGCGGGCGCTCCTTCGGCGACCGGCTTCGCGGGCGCTTCTTCGGCGACCGGCTCTGAGGGTTTCTCCTCAGCGTCCGCCGCGGCTGGGGCTGGTGTGCCACCTTTGGCGGCTTCCGCTTCTTCGGCGGCGGCAGCCTGGGCGGCGGCGCGCAGGCGCTCGCGTTTCTCGGCGATCTTGTCGCCCTTGTAGATCCAGACTTTGACGCCGATGCAACCCAGCGTCGTTCTCGCTTCTGAAGTTCCGTAGTCCACGTCGGCCTTGAGCGTGTGCAGAGGCACGCGGCCCTGGCGTTCAGTGTCGACGCGCCCCATGTCCGAGCCGCCCAGGCGGCCGGCGACGCGAATGCGCACGCCCTGTGCGCCACGCTGCATGGCCCGCCCCGCCGCCTGCTTGATCGCCCGGCGGTGAGAGACGCGGCGCTCGATCTGCTCGGCGACTGCGCGGGCGACGAGCGGCGCCTCGATCTCCGGCACGCGGATTTCGCTGATGTTAACGCGCAGCTTGCGGCCGGTCAGCTTCTCGAGGTTCGTACGCAGCTCATCGACGCGCTGGCCGCCGCGCCCGATGACGATGCCGGGGCGCGCGGTGTTGATCGACACGGTCACCTGATTGGCGTTGCGCTCGATCTCGACGCGAGCAATCCCGGCGTCCGGCAGCATCTCCTTGATCTTCTTGCGGATGCCCAGATCCTCGTGAAGGAGCTCGGTGTAGTTCTTGTCCGCGTACCACTTGCTCTTCCAGTCGTAGATGTACCCGAGGCGGAAGCCGTTGGGATGAACCTTCTGTCCCATTTAGTTCTCCTCCTCTTCTTCCACCACGATGGTTACGTTGGAACTCCGGCGGCGCAGGATGTCGCCGCGGCCGCGGGCTCGCGGCAGCAGCCGGCGCACCTTGTCGGCGTCGCCGGCGAAGGCTTCGATTACGCGCAGACGGCGCGGGTCCATGTCGAAGTTGTTCTCGGCGTTGGCGGCAGCCGAGCGCACCGACTTGGCGATCAACTCGGAGTGTGGCGACGTCATAAATCGCAGGATGGACATCGCCTCGTCCACACGCTTGCCGCGGATCTCATTGAGGATAAGCCGCAGCTTCTTCGGCGAGGCCGGCGCTCTACGGGCGAAGGAACGTACTGCAACCATCGCTAGATCTTCCTCACCTGCGTCGAGGCGGCAGTCTTGGCGGTGTGGCCGCGGAAGGTGCGCGTCGGCGCGAACTCTCCCAGCTTGTGGCCGACCATGTTCTCGGTGATCAAGATGGGCACGTGACGACGGCCGTCGTGAACGGCGATCGTGACGCCGACCATCTCCGGAAGAATCGTCGAGCGACGCGACCAGGTGCGGATCACTTCCCTTTTCCCGCTTGCCTGCAACGCGTGTACCTTGGCGATCAGCTTGGGGTCGGCGTAGGGGCCCTTCTTCGTCGATCGTGACATTAGGAGTCATACCTCCGCCTGACGATGTACTTGTTCGTGTCCTTGCGGCGACGCGTGCGCGCACCGAGAGTTGGCTTGCCCCAGGGCGACTTGGGCCCCGGCATGCCGATCGGCGCTTTACCTTCGCCCCCGCCGTGAGGGTGGTCTCGCGGGTTCATCGCGGTGCCCCGGACGTGCGGCCGGCGGCCCATAAGGCGGCTGCGGCCGGCGCGGCCGAGCTTGATCTGGCTGTGCTCCGCGTTGCCTACCTGGCCGATCGTCGCCATGCAGTCGGCGAAGATGCGGCGGACCTCGCCAGACGGTAGCCGGACGAGCGCGTAGGCCTCATCGTCGCGGGCCAGGAGCTGGGCTGAGCCGCCAGCGCCACGCACGAGCTGTGCGCCCTTGCCTTTGTGCATCTCCAGGTTGTGCACAATCGTGCCGGACGGAATGTTCCGCAGCGGCAGGGCGTTCCCGGTCTTGATCTCGGCGTCGGGCCCGGAGACTACCATGTCGCCAACCTTGAGGCCGACCGGCCAGATGATGTAGCGCTTTTCGCCGTCGACGTAGTGGAGGAGGGCGATGCGCGCCGTGCGGTTGGGGTCGTACTCGACGGAGGCGACCTTCGCCGGTATTCCGTGCTTGTCCCGCTTGAAGTCGATGATGCGGTAGCGCCTCTTGTGGCCGCCGCCACGGTGACGCACGGTGATGCGCCCACGGTTGTTGCGGCCGGCGTTCTGCTTCTTGCCGAAAGTGAGCGACTTTTCGGGCTTCCGGCGGGTGATCTCTTCGAACGTATAACCGGTCGCGCCACGGCGGCCAGGTGAAGTGGGCTTGTACTGCTTAACGGCCATCTCTATACGCCCTCAAACAGCTCTAGCTTGTCGTCCGGGTGCAGCGTGACGACGGCCTTTTTCCAGTTGGGCCGGTGCATGATGCGGTTACCGCGGACACGCTTGGGCTTGCCCTTCATGATCATCACGTTGACGTTCACAACCTTGACGTCGAAACCCTTTTCGACGGCTTCCTTGATCTGCGCCTTGTTGGCGACCTTTCGTACCTCGAAGCAGTACTTGTTCTCGGCGCCGAGGCGTGTCGCCTTCTCGGTGATCAGCGGCCGGACGAGGACAGCGAGCGGGTTCAATGGCTTTGCCACAGCTTAGCCCTCGCTCTCTTCCGTCTTCTTCGTCGTGCGGCGGCGCGTCGTCTTCGGCTTGTCCTCGCCGTCGGCAGCCTTCGCCTTGGCGCGGGTCGCCCGTTTCGGCTTGTCCCCGGTTGACGCCTTCGCCTTCGGAGCGCGCCGGGTGGTCGTCTTCTTGACGGCGCCGTCGTCCTTTGGCTTCGCTGCGGCACGAGTCCGGCGAGCAGCCTTCTTCGGCTCGGCCGGTGCTTCCGCGGTCGCCTCAGCATCGGCCGCCGGCGCTTCGGCTTTGGCCTCGGCCTTCGGCCTGGCGGCGGCCTTCTTCTTGCGGGCGGGCTTCTTCGCCGCCTTCTTGGCGCCCTTGACGGCCCACAGCGACTCGGCTATGCGGACCGCGTCCTCCGTCATGAGGAGACTCTGGTGGTTGAGCATGTCGCCAACGTTGAGGTAGCGCGCCGGAAGCACTTTCGTCCTGTGCAGGTTTCGCGTGCTCGCCAGCACTGAGCGGTCGGACTCGCTGGTCACGATGAGCGCCGAGCGGTGGATGCCGACGTTGCGCAGGATGCGGGAGATCTCTTTCGTCTTCGGCACCTCGAGGGTCAGCTGGTCGATGACCACAAGCTGGCCGTCGGCCGCCTTGCCCGAGAGCGCGGAACGGATCGCCAGGCGCCGCATCTTCTTCGGCATCGCCTGGCTGTAGTCGCGGACGCGCGGTCCGAAGGCGGTGCCACCACCGACGCGGGTCGGCGAGCCAGCCGTGCCAGCGCGGGCGCGGCCGGTGCCCTTCTGACGGTGCAGTTTTCGCGTGCTGCCCACGACCTCGCCGCGCGTCCTTGTCTGGGCGGTGCCGGCGCGCTGGTTGTTGCGCTGCCTGACGTAGGCCTGGTGGAGGACGGTGCCGTTGGGCTCGATGCCGAAGACGCTGTCGTCGACGTTAAGCTTTCGCAGCTCCTTGCCCTCGGCGTTCATTACGGGGAGTTTCATTGTTTGACCTTCAGTGCCGACGATCGGCGTATGCGGACGACGATGCCTTCGTTGCCCGGTACGGCTCCACGGACGAAGAGTACACCTTTGTCGGCGTCGATCCGAACGACCTTCAGGTTCTTGACGGTAGCCTCGCCGGTGCCCATGTGACCGGCCATCTTCATGCCCTTGATCACGCGTCCCGGAGACGTCCCGGCGCCGATGGAGCCCGCCGCGCGGTGGCGGTCGGACTGGCCGTGCGTCTTGGGGCCGCCGTGGAAGCCGTGGCGCTTAACGACGCCGGCGAATCCTTTGCCTTTGCTCGCCCCGGAGACGTCGACGAGGTCGCCGACCTCGAAGATGTCACAACCGACTTTGACGCCGGCTTCCGCCGCCCCGATGTCATCGGTGCGGAATTCACGCAGCACCTGGAACTGGCCGAAGTCCTTCATGTGGCCCTTGAGGGCACGCGTGATGCGCTTGCGCTCGCCGAAGCCGAGTTGGACGGCTTCGTAGCCGTCCTTCTCCTTCGTCTTGACCTGGATAATCGTGCAGGAAGCGGTATCGATGACGGTCACCGGCACGGACGTGCCGTCGTCCTCAAAGATCTGCGTCATGCCGATCTTGCGGCCCAGCAGTCCTTCAACGCTCACAGCTTGATCTCGATGTCCACGCCGGACGGTAGCTGCAGCCGCATCAGAGCGTCGACCGTCTTTGGAGACGGCTCCAGGATCTCGATGATGCGCTTGTGCGTTCGCGTCTCGAACTGCTCACGGGAGTCTTTATCGATGTTTGGGCCTCGGATGACCGTGTATTTCTCGATGTGAGTCGGCAGCGGGATCGGACCGGCGACGGCTGCGCCGGTGCGCTCAGCCGCTTCGACGATGAGCACCGCAGACTGATCCAGTATGCGGTGGTCGAACGCCTTGAGGCGGATCCTGATCTTTTGCCGTGCCATCTGTTATCTCCGTACCGCCCCTTGCATGCGCCCGGACACCTGTTCGGCGATGGACGCGGGAACCTCGCTGTAGTGGTCGAACTCCATCGTGTAGCTGGCGCGGCCCTGCGTGACGGAGCGCAATGTCGTGGCGTAGCCAAACGTCTCCGCAAGGGGGACGTGCGCCAAAATCACACGCAGGTGGCCGCGATGGTCCACATCGGAGACCTGACCCCGACGAGAACTGGCGTCGCTTAGGACTTCGCCGAAGAACTCATCAGGTGTCGCCACCTCTACCTTCATGACGGGCTCGAGAAGAACAGGGCGGCCCCTCTTCATCGCTTCCTGGATTGCCAGGGACCCCGCCATCTTGAAGGCCAACTCGGACGAGTCTACAGGGTGATGCTGCCCATCCACAAGCTCCACCCTGACGTCGACGACTGGATACCCAGCTTTGACGCCCGTCTCCAGCGCCTCTTTGACGCCGTGCTCAACGGCCGAGACGAACTCGCGCGGGACGGCGCCGCCGACGATCTTGTTCTCAAACTGGAAGCCGGTGCCGCGCTCCAGCGGCTCGACGTGAAGCTTGACGACGCCGAACTGGCCGCGGCCGCCGGTCTGGCGCACGAAGCGCCCCTCGGCGTCGGCGGTCTGTCTGATCGTCTCCTTGTAGGCCACTTCCGGCCGGCCGACGTCCGCCTGCACGTTGAACTCGCGCAGCATGCGGTCGACGATGATCTCCAGGTGCAACTCGCCCATGCCGGAGATGATCGTCTGCCCGGTCTCGTCATCGTAGCGGGCATGGAACGTGGGGTCCTCTTCGACCAGCCGGACGAGCGCGTCGCCCATGCGATCCTGGTCTTCTTTGGTCTTCGGTTCGATGGCGACGGCGATCACCGGCTCCGGGAACTTGATCGCCTCAAGGAGGATCTTGTCCTTTAGGTCGCAGAGCGTGTCGCCGGTGAACGTGTTCTTAAGGGCGACCGTGGCGGCGATCTGCCCGGCCGAAATCTCCGTCAGCTCTTCGCGCCGGTTGGAGTGCATGCGAAGGATGCGGCCCAGGCGCTCTTTCTGCCCGCGGCTGCTGTTAATCACCGTCTCGCCTTGCTTGACGGTGCCTGAGTAGACGCGAAAGTAAACGAGCCGACCGACGTACGGGTCGGCGACGATCTTGAAGGCCAGCGCGGCGAACGGTTCGTCGGGGCTTGGTAAGCGCTCGACCAGTTCGCCGGTCGCCGGGTCGGTGCCCGTGATGGCTGGCACCTCGACGGGAGAAGGCAGGTAGTCGATGACGGCGTCGAGCAACGGCTGCACGCCTTTGTTCTTGAGGGCGCTGCCGCAGAGGACGGGGTTGACCAGGCCGGCGATCGTCGAGCGACGGATCGCCTTCTTCAGCTCGGCCGCCGTTACCTCGTGCTGCTCGACGAAGCTGATCAGCATCTGGTCATCGACTTCAGCGATCGCCTCGATGAGATCCTCGCGGCGCTTGTCGGCCTCTTCCTGGAGGTCGGCCGGTATCTCGCCGACGACTACCTCGAGCGCGCCGTCGGGGAAACTGAAGGCGACCATCTCCACAAGGTCGATGGCGCCCTCGTGCTTGTCCTCAACGCCGATCGGCATCTGAACGGCGAGCGGGCGCGCGTTCAGGCGCTCGCGGATACTGTCGATCGCCGCCCAGAAGTCGGCGCCGACACGGTCCATCTTGTTGACGAAGCAGATGCGTGGGATGTGGTAACGGTCGGCCTGTCGCCAGACGGTCTCCGACTGGCTCTGGACGCCTGCCACCGCGTCGAACACAACGACGCCCCCATCCAAAACACGGAGGCTTCGTTCGACTTCGACGGTGAAGTCCACATGGCCCGGTGTGTCCACGATGTTGATCTGGTGGTCGTTCCACTTGGTCGTCGTGGCAGCGGCGGTGATGGTGATGCCGCGCTCTCGCTCCTGCGCCATCCAGTCCATGACGGCAGTACCGGCGTCGACGTCACCGATCTTGTACGTGATCCCCGTATGAAAGAGGATCCGCTCTGTCACGGTGGTCTTACCGGCATCGATGTGCGCGATAATTCCTATATTTCGTACCCGCTCGACGGGCACAGACTCACTCATATCTCCCACTTGCACTTCCCTGGATGGAACGCTTAGTTGACTGTCATCTGCCGCGCCTGTCCCTCGCCCCTACCACCGGTAGTGGACGAAGGCCTTGTTGGCCTCGGCCATGCGGTGCGTGTCTTCACGCTTCTTGATTGCGCTGCCCTGCTCCCGGTAGGCGTCCATCAGCTCCGCTGAGAGCCGCTCCGCCATCGGCCTGCCACTGCGGGCACGGGCGGCGACGATGAGCCAGCGCATGGCCAGTGAGACCTGGCGCGCCGGGCGGACTTCCAACGGGATCTGGTAGGTGGCGCCACCGACGCGGCGGGGACGGACCTCAAGAATCGGCATCGTGTTGCGGATCGCCTGCTCGACGACCTGGCGCGGGTCTTCCTTTGTGCGCTCGGCCACCTGGTCCATCGCCTGGTAGACGATGCGCTCGGCGGTGCTCTTCTTGCCGTTGTGCATCACCTTGTTGATGAGCGTCTGGACCATGACGCTGTTGAACTTAGCGTCCGGAGCGATCGTGCGTTTAATGGATTTTCCACGTCGCGGCATCTTCTCGTCCTCGGCGCCTACTCGGCGTCCTTACGGGTGCCGTACTTGCTGCGCTGCTGCTTTCGACCCTGGACGCCGCTGGCGTCAAGCGCGCCGCGGATGATATGGTAGCGGACTCCGGAGAGGTCCTTGACCTTGCCGCCACGGATGAGCACAACGGAGTGCTCCTGGAGCGTGTGGCCTTCGCCCGGGATGTAGGCGGTGACCTCCATGCCGTTGGTCAGGCGCACGCGAGCTACCTTGCGCAGGGCCGAGTTCGGCTTGCGCGGCGTGACGGTGCGAACGTTGGTGCAGACACCCCTCTTTTGCGGGCTGCCGCGGTCGCGAATCATGCGGTTCGTGAGGGCGTTGAAATGGAAGCGCAGGGCCGGCGACTTTGTCTTCTTCTTTATCGGCTTGCGGCCTTTTCGCACCAGCTGGTTGATCGTTGGCACTTCTCGCGTTTCCCTTCCTGAACTACACTCGGCCAAACAAAAAGCCGAAAGCTTGCCGCATCTGCCCTGGCCCAGAGCGCCATAGCCTATGCACGGGCAAGTCTTCCGACCGTTGAAACAGCCGCACACCCGCACTATACGGGCGCTAAGGAGAAATGGTAGCTACAAGGCGGGCCTGTGTCAACCGAAAAACGCGGCGTTGATGGGCCCGTCGCCGAGCGTCAGGCAGGGTCAGTTCAGAGCGACCTTGTCGCGCAGCACGTCGAGCAGGCGCTCGACGGGCATGCTGACCTCGTCGACCCAGCTGGACGCGACGCCGTCGTTCCAGTACAAATACCAGTCGAAAAGCGTGCCGTCGTCCCTCAGGAAGACGACCGCTTCGTCGCCAGCTCCCAGTCTAGCGTCCGCCGGAACTTCTCCACCGCGGTATGCCCGGAGCATCGCGAACTCTATTGTCTTGCCGGGATCGCCCTTGACCGGCTCCGAGACAGAGGCGCGGATAAGCGTCCCGGCGCCGGTCTCTTCGGTGGAGGTTATGGCGACTTGAGCGATCACCGCCGACTTCGACACCTCGGTAACAGGCGGCAGGAAATCCGGGTAAGGCAACGGCGTCGGGGCCGGGTCATCAGCCGCTCCGCGCAGCATTTCCAGCAGTTCATCTGCGGGCAAGGAGCGCTGGTCGATCACGCTGGTGGCAACACCATCCGCGATCGTGTACGAATTCGACAGTGTCCAGCCGGACATCTCTCCGGGAGAATTGAGGAAAACCACGGCCCTGTCGCCAACCGCAAGTTGGGGCCCATCTGACAGAACCATGCTAATTTCGCCGATCTCACCACCCACGGTTAGTATCGTTAGCTCGTCAGGCCCCTCGCCTTTGATGTATTCCGAGACGGACGCGGTGATGACAGTGCGGATGATCCCAAGAGACCCTATCAGCTCCGCTAGAGACGTGTCCCACTCTGACTCGGCGGATTCGACGGTAACAAGGGCGACCACCGGAACCTTCGCGACATGAATAGACGGCTGGAGGCCGGGCGGCAGGGGACGACTATAGGCTGAGCCGGAAATCTCGCCAACCTCGGCATCAGCGACCACGGTGTCGGAACCGCTGTCGCCGATCAGATCGCTCACGAGAACGAATGAGGCGATCCCAACCGAAGTACAGGCGAGACCCAGAATCGCTGCGCGAAGCCTCAGTTTGAGTTTGCGTTGCATGTCTGCGAATAGGCCAAGAACCAGTCAGAGGGGTGACTCCAGGTTATCGTTGCCCAGTTCCAGTGATTCTGGATCCAGCTCTCCATGCTTGTGAGAAAGCACCACACAACGGTGGAGTTCTGCCAGCGCTGCCCTGAATAGTAATTAGTGGCTTCAGCCTTGCCACTGAACAAGCCGAGCGCACCGCGTACAAGTGCGGCCGAAAACAGCAGGGAGAATACCAGCTTCATTGTGAACCACCCCTATCAGCTTCATCTTAGCCCCCCACCCGCAGTTGTCAAAACCGAACGGGCGGCCCGTCAACAGGGCTCTAGACGCCGGCGTAGCTGTGCAGGCCGGAGATCCAGAGGTTGACCACGAAGTACGTGAACAACACCGCTCCGAAGCCGATCACGAGCACAGCGGACGAGCGCGTGCCCGACCACTTGCGCAGGCCGCGCATGTGCAGATACACGCCGTAGATCAGTAGCGTGAGGAGCGCCGCCGATTCCTTGGGGTCCCAGCCCCAGTAGCGGCCCCAGGCGCTGTTCGCCCAGTACGCGCCCAGCGCGATGCCGCCCGCCAGCAGCGGAAAGCCCACCGCCACGCTCTTGTAGCCGATCTCATCCAGTAGCTTTGCCCTGGGCAAGCGCTGGAAGCGGTTCTTGGCGCCCTGCACGAGGTACAACACGCCCGAGGCGAAGGAGACGCTCAGCGCCGCGTAAGCGAGGATCATCGCCGCGACGTGTATCGCCAGCAGGTCCGTGTTCTGCAGCGCCGGCACCAGCGGCCGCACGTCCGAGGGGAAGTAGAGCGCCGCTACGACGAGCCCCGTGAGCACGACGGGCAGCGCAACGCTACCGAGCGCCCGCGGCGAGCGCATGCCACGGGCGCTGTCGCCCGTTCCCTGCCTCGCCACGTAGACCTGCTCGAAGACCGCGTAGAAGGCCGCAATCGCCATCGCGAAAGCGATCGTGAATTCGTACATGTTCGACCACGGGGCGTGATCGACGGCCTGCCAGCGAGCGACGAGCGACACGGAGAGCAGGGCCAGCGCCGACCACGTTGCGAAGGTCGCGAAGCGCCCAGTGTTGCGCGCCCAGCCGTTGTCGTCACTGCGCTCGATGGAGGCGACGGCCGGGCCCTCGCCGATCGGCGTCGCCAGCCGGCGCACGACGAGACCGAGGCCGAGCGTATGCGCCCAGTAGGCCATCGTCGCCACCGCGCAGGCGGCGATCGCCAGGTAGAGGGTCGTGCTGGCGAGCGACTCCATCGCCTAGCGCCAGGCCATGCGGCGGAACGACTCGGCCAGCTCGAAGTCCTGATCCTTGGCCGCCTCCGCCATGCGCTCCTTGACTCGCTTGCGGATCTCGCGGATCGGCGCCTGGCCGAGCTGGCTCTTGTGCTTCTTGAGCGCGTTGATCTTGCGCTTGAAGGCGTCCTCGGGGATCTCGATCCAGTGGTCCGGATCCTCGTGTCCGGCGAGCAGCAGCTCCATCACGCGATGCGGTTCGAGACCGTCGAGCTGGTGCTCCGGGTAGGCCAGCGGATCGCGGGCGAGCGGGAAGACGGCGTCGACCACGGACTGGCCGGTGAGGCGGTGGTCGCGGTGCGTGAAAGAACT
>JADFKG010000056.1 GCA_022565075.1 Chloroflexota bacterium
AAGCGACAGAAGAACCGGCAGCGCAGTCCGAAGCGACAGAGGAGCCCGCCGCCGAGGGCGCGGAGCCGGAGGTGACTGAAGGGTCGGCAGCAGAGTCTGCAGAGCCGGAAGCGACTGAGGAGCCTGCCGCGGAGCCTGCGAAGACTGAAGCGACTGAAGAGCCCGCCGCCGACGGTGCGGAAGAGGGCGATAACGGGTCTGGTTCAAGTGAGGCCGCCGAGTCGTCTACGGAAAATTCCGCCTCAGGTGTAACGGAACAGTCTTCTGATGCGTTCAATAAAGCAAAAGAGTAGTTAATAGGTAGAAGGCGAGTCTGACTTATGGCGGACAGGTTCGACAAGTTTACCGAGAGGGCGCGTCGCGTCCTCACTCTCGCTCAGGAAGAAGCCCTGCGCTTCAACCACAACTACATCGGCACCGAGCACTTGCTGCTCGGCCTGGTGCGAGAGGGTGAAGGCGTTGCCGCGAAGGTGCTCGCCAACCTCGGCGTCGAACTGAACAAAGTCCGCTCCGCAGTCGAGTTCATCATCGGCCGTGGCGACCGCGCGGTCATGGGCGAGATCGGCCTTACACCACGCGCGAAGAAGGTGATCGAGTTGGCCGTCGATGAGGCGCGCCGTCTCGGCCACCACTACATCGGCACCGAGCACTTGCTGCTGGGTCTCGTCCGCGAGGGCGAGGGCATCGCTGCCGGCGTGCTGGAAAGCCTCGGCGTAAGCCTCGACAAGGTGCGCGCCGAAGTGACGCGCATCCTGGCGCAGAGCATGCCGCAGGGCGCCGCCCAGGGCGGCCGCGCCGCCACCCGCACGCCGACCGTTGACCAGTTGGGCATCGACCTGACGGCGGCAGCACGCGCGGACAAGCTCGACCCGGTGATCGGCCGCGAAAAGGAGATCGAGCGCGTCATCCAGATCCTCTCTCGCCGCACCAAGAACAACCCCGTGCTCGTCGGTGAGCCGGGCGTCGGCAAGACAGCGATCGTCGAGGCGCTGGCGCAGCGGATCACGCGCGGCGAAGTGCCGGAGATGCTGCTCAACAAGCGGATCGTCACGCTGGACATCGGCTCGCTGGTCGCGGGTACGAAGTACCGTGGCGAGTTCGAAGAGCGGCTGAAGAAGGTGATCGAAGAGTTGAAGAGCGCCGGGAACTGCATCCTCTTCATCGACGAGATGCACATGCTCGTTGGCGCCGGCGCGGCCGAAGGCGCCGTCGATGCGGCCAACATCCTCAAGCCATCGCTGGCTCGCGGTGAATTACAGTGCGTCGGCGCGACCACGCTGGACGACTACCGCAAGCACATCGAGAAGGACTCGGCGCTTGAGCGACGCCTACAGCCGATCACCGTCGACGAACCGAATATTGAAGACACGATCGAGATCCTCAAGGGCGTGCGCGCCCGTTACGAAGAACACCATGGCCTCACGATCAGTGACGAGGCCCTTGAATCGGCTGCCGAACTAGCGTCCCGTTACGTCCCGGACCGTTTCCTTCCCGACAAGGCGATCGACCTCGTCGACGAGGCCGCTTCTCGCGTCCGCATCAAGCGCTCTTACGCGCCGCCCCCGCTGCAGGAAGCGGCTAAGGGGCTGGACAGCCTGCGCCGCGAGAAGGAAGAGGCGATCACCGCACAACAGTACGAGTTCGCCGCCGAGTTGCGTGACCGCGAGGTGAAGCTACAGGACAAGCTGGAAGGTATGCAGACCGGCTGGAAGGAAGAGACGAAGGAAGACGCGCCCGTCGTCAGCGCCGAGGACATCTGCGAGGTGGTCGCGATGTGGACGGGTATCCCGGTCACGCGCATCGCCTCCGAGGAGTCGCAGCGGCTCCTGCAGATGGAGGACGTGCTGCACGAGAAGATCGTGGGTCAGGACGAGGCGATCCTGAACATCGCCAAGGCTGTCCGCCGCGCCCGCGCCGGGTTGAAGGACCCACGCCGGCCGATCGGCGTCTTCATGTTCCTGGGTCCGACCGGCGTCGGCAAGACGTATCTGGCGCGTGTCCTCTCTGAGTTCATGTTCGGCGACGAAGAGGCGATGATCAAGCTGGACATGTCTGAGTTCATGGAGAAGCACAACGTGTCCCGTCTCATCGGGGCGCCGCCTGGCTACGTCGGCTACGAGGACGCGGGCCAATTGACGGACACCGTCCGCCGCAAGTCGTACTGCCTGATCCTGCTCGACGAGATCGAGAAGGCGCACCCGGAGATCTACAACATGCTGCTGCAGATCTTCGATGATGGCCACCTGACAGACGCCAAGGGCCGCCGCGTGGACTTCCGCAACACGATCATTATTATGACCTCGAACGTGGGCTCGGACCTGATCCGCAAGGAAGGCAACCTGGGCTTCTCCATGACCAAGGACGATGCAGCGGACGCGGCCGCAAAGCACGAGAAGATGAAGGAAAAAGTGCTCTCGGCGATGAAGAACGTCTTCCGGCCGGAGTTCATCAACCGGCTGGACGCTACGATCGTGTTCCACGCGCTCACTAAGACGCACATCCGCGAGATCGTCACGAACGAGATGAAGCAGGTCATCGAGCAGCTCAAGACCAAGGGTATTTCGCTTGAACTGACCGACTCTGCGCTCGACTGGATCGGCGAAAAGGGCTACGATCCGATGTTCGGTGCGCGCCCACTGCGCCGGGTTATCCAGAACGAGATCGAGGATCCACTGTCGGAAGCGCTGCTTGAGGAGCGCTTCAAAGATGGCGACAAGGTCAAAGTCGACGTCCAGAACGACGAGATCGTGCTCGATAACGTCTCTGAGCTGGCGCTGGCCTAGAGACGTCTGTTAAGCGAGGACAAAAGGAAATGCTGACGTGGCATCGTGTGCTGGCTGTATTGTCCGTATTGTTGGTTGCAATAGGGGTCATGTTCGGCGGCGCAGCCCTGGGTGAACCCCTCGGCCTTCGCGGAGGCGGGGGTGGAAGTGAAGGCGACATAGGGCCCCTCACCAGTGACCCGACGGCGTCAGCTGTTCCGCGCGCCCTGATGCCCGGGGGACGTTGGACGGTGGCGGACGCGCGGGCCTTCGACGGATTCCCCGTCTTCTGGGCTGGCGAGGAGTACGGCGGCCTCCCCCTGACTGAGATAATCCGCGCAGAGTACATAGACTCCGAGCGTCCAGGGATTTCGGTCCGAGAGGGTAGCGTGGGTTTCCTCTATGGATCGTGCGTCATCACGAGCTATGACGGTGGATGCCCTCCTCCATTCCAGGTCATCGTCCAATCCACCTGTCAGTCGCCTCCAGGCCTGGTGACTGACTCCATGACAGAGGAGCCGTTCGTGCTTAGGGGAGCGCTCGCTCAAGAGTATGCAAATGAGGATGGACATCTCCGGTTGTGGACGCAAGATGTGAGCCTGAGCATCTTTGGCCCTGACAAAGAGTCAATGCGCGCCCTTGCCGAGGCCTTACGTCCGTTGAACTCCTTGGCCTCTGTCGAGCCTGACGGAGATCTCAAGCCGCCCGTCCCTCTCGAGACTCTCGATTGTCCGCCGCTGTCACCCGGCACGCTGCCCGACAATCCATCCGGCACGTTTCCCATTACGCCCTGAAACGGCCCTGGTCCAGAAGTGAAGAGGCCGCCCACATTGGGCGGCACTTTTGAGTCGTAGGGGGCAGGTCATCTCGGCTTTCCCACATCCTGGTGCCATTAACCTATCGCCTCACGTGCGGTCGCTCTGAAACAATCGGGGGCGTGACTTCCCTGGGAACGAGCGGCCGGCGTGCCGCCAAGACCAGCTTCGCCTGCACCGAGTGCGGTCACGAGACCGTGCGCTGGGAAGGGCGTTGCGCGGGCTGCGGCGCCTGGGACAGCCTTCGTGAATGGACCGAGCCCGTCGATAGGGCGATGCCACCCGCCTACACGGCCGCCACGCCTGTCGCGCTTGACCAACTGGTGATCGGCGAAGAAAGGCTCTCGTTGGGCGTTCCGGAGTTTGACCGCGTCCTCGGCGGCGGACTTGTACCGGGATCGCTTGTGCTGATCGGCGGCGACCCGGGCATCGGCAAGTCGACGCTGGTCCTGCAGGCCGCCGGGAGCGCCGCTGCGCAGGCGCCGGTGCTGTACGTCTCGGCGGAGGAGTCGGCGGCGCAGGTGAAGATGCGCGCTGAGCGGCTGGACCTCGGCGATGCGAAGCTACTCGTGCTCGCGGAAACAAGCCTCGAGGCCGCGCTGCGACAGGCGGATGAGATCGCGCCCTGCCTGCTGGTGGTGGACTCCGTACAGACAGTGTTCAGCGAGGCCGCGGGCACCTCGGCGGGCAGCATCTCTCAGGTGCGCGAGTGCGCCGGAATGCTGATGCGCTGGGCGAAGGCGAGCGGCGTTCCGGTCGTGCTCACCGGGCATGTGACGAAAGACGGCGACATCGCCGGGCCGCGCATGCTCGAGCACGTCGTCGACGTTGTGCTGTATCTGGAGGGTGAGCGGTTCAGCTCGTATCGGCTGCTGCGCGCCGTCAAGAACCGCTTCGGCTCAGTCGACGAGATCGGTGTCTTCGAGATGACCGGCTCGGGACTGCGTGGAGTCGAGAACCCGTCCGAGGCGTTCATCGCGGAGCGGGCCGCCGAACCCGTGGGCTCGGTCATCGTGCCGGTGATGGAGGGCACGCGTCCGGTACTCGTCGAAATCCAGGCGCTGACGAGCCCGACGGTGACACCGGCCCCGCGCCGTACAGCGAACGGGCTCGACTCGAACCGCCTGACGCTGGTTACGGCCGTCCTGTCGCGGCGGCTGGGCGTGCCGCTGGCTGGTCTGGACGTGATCGCCAACGTCGTCGGTGGGTTGCGTGTGCACGAGCCGGCGGCAGACCTCGGACTGGCGCTGGCGGTGTGTTCATCGCACCGTGACGAAGCGCTGCCGACGAACCTCGTCGCCCTGGGCGAGGTCGGTCTTTCGGGCGAGCTGCGATCCGTCTCGCACCTGGAGCGGCGCCTGATGGAAGCTGAGCGCCTGGGCTTCGAGCGCTGTCTTCTGCCTGAGAGCACGCTGCACCGTCAGCGCCCGAAGACGAGCATCGAGCTGGTCGTGGCGCCTGATCTGCGGCGGGCGCTAGCGATCGCCTTTGCGTAGGAGTGTGGCACGGCTCTAGTTAGGTGGTCGCGGCCGTCGCCTGCCGCCGCGCCGGGCGGGGTCATCGTCAGAATTCGAGTCGCTTGTGGCGGATGAGTATACCCTCGAGTAACCCCAGCGAGAGGAACATCATCACAAGCGAGCTGCCGCCCTGGCTGATGAACGGCAAGGGAATACCTGTCACCGGCACCAGCCGTATGTTCACCGCGACGTTGATGAACACCTGGAAGAGGATCATGATCACGACGCCCGTCGCGATCAGACTTCCGAACTGGTCCTGAGAGAGCGTCGCGGCGCGGATGCCGCGAAACAGAAGCGCAGTGAAAAGCGCGAACAAGACCAGCGCGCCGATAAGCCCTAGCTCCTCGCCCAGCACGCTGAAGATGTAGTCGGTCGTCGACGTCTGGAGGAAGTCGAGCTGCGTCTGCGTGCCTTCGGTCAGCCCCTGGCCGAAAACGCCGCCGGAACCGATGCCAATCTCAGCCTGGCGGATGTTGAAGCCGCCGCCCAGCGGGTCGGACGCCGGGTCGATCCAGAGCCGAAAGCGGTCGATCTGGTAGTCGCCAAGGGTGAGCATCGCCATGAACGGGATCGTCGCCAGCGCGATGCCGAGGGCGATCACCAGGAAGCGGGGCGGCGCCCCGGCCATCGCCACCATTCCCAGCCAGATCGCGCCGAAGACGGCCGCCGTGCCCATGTCTGGCTCGATCAGGACGAGAGCGGCCGGCAGGGCCGCCATCGCCAGCGAGATCACGAACACGCGGGGATCGGCCATCTGCCGCTGGCGATCGGCGAGGTAGCGGGCCAGCGCGATGATCACGAGGAGCTTGGCGACCTCCGATGCCTGTATCTGCTGTCCGGCGAAGCTGAACCAGCGCGTCGAGCCGTAGGCCGATTCGCCGACGAAGAGCACCGCGGCGAGCATAACCACTGCCAGCGCGTAGAGGCCGATGGCCATCTGCCCGTAGACGCGATAGTCCACCCAGGCCACCACGATCATCCCGCCAACACCCAGGAGGGCGAAGATCATCTGCTTCGTCAGCGGATGATCCATGGTGATCGTCGGGTAGGCGCTGAGCGACGCGCTGTAAAGCAGCAGCCCGCCGTACGCCACCAGCGCCACGGCCAGCAGTATGAGCACGACGTCGAAGTTGCGCATCGCGCGTCGAGCGATCACGGCAAGCCTCTGTTCGGCCGGCGTTCGTCTGGTAACGCCGCCGCCGGTGGTGAGGTCTCCTGCGGCGGTTCCGTCGGCACATCTGTCGGTGGTGAGACGGGCGCCTCGGTCGGTGGAGCAGTCGGTGGCGCGGTCGGTTCAGGTTCCGGCGACGAGGCTGGTTCCTCCGCAGGCGTCGCCGTCGGCTCTGGAGCGTTCGTGGCGGGCGCTTCGTTGGCGCCGGGGGCTGCTGTGGCGTCGAGCACGTCTACGGGGCTGGGGTCAGGGACGGGGATAGTGTCGCCGGGGCTGTAGGTGGGGCCGCCGCCGCTGAAGTAGTAGTCGAGGATGCGGGCGGCCGCCGGCGAGGCGTCGCTGCCACCGCTGCCCCGCTGCAGGAAGACGACCACGGCGATTTCGGGATCCTCCGCGGGTGCGTATCCGACGAACCAGCCGTGGGTCTCGTAAGTGCCGTCGTCGCGGGCCGCCCCAAACTCAGCCGTGCCGGTTTTCCCCGCAACCGTGACGGCTGACACGCTGGCGTTGCGCGCCACGCCTGACGTCACCGACTGGCGCATGCCTTGACCCACGATCTGCAGGTTCGCTGCATCGACGGGCACGGTGCTGGTGACGGTTGCGAGCGCTTCGAGCGTGTTGCCCAGGCTGTCCATGTACTCAGCGACTACGTGCGGAGTGACGAGAGTCCCGCCGTTCGCTATCGCCGTGATCGCGCGCAGCATCTGTATGGGGGTCGTGGCCAAGTAGCCCTGGCCGATCCCGAAGTTGTAAGTGTCGCCGATCGTCCAGGTGTCACCGATGGTCTCTTGCTTCCAGTCGGGGTCGGGTACGAGCCCATCGGACTCGCCGGCGATGTCGATGCCCGTGACCGAGCCGAGCCCGAACGCCCGGGCGTACTCCGCCACCTTGTCGGCGCCGAGGCCGCGGAAGCCTTCGTCGGCGAAGCCGCCCGCCAGGTAGTAGAAGTAGACGTTGGACGACATGGCGATGCCGTCGTAGAAGTCGAGGACGCCCAGCGGCGCCCAATCCCTGTAGACGTAGACAACGTTGGGATCGAATTCGTTCTCGACGTTGATGTAGCCGCGGCTAACGATCGTCGTGCTTGTCGACGCTATCCCTTCCTGGAGCGCGGCCGAACCGACGATCGTCTTGAACGTGCTGCCGGGCGCGTAGCGATCAGAGATGGCGTGGTTGACCAGCGGTTTGCCGGGCGACTCGATCAGCTCAGCAAGCGCGTCCTCAGAGATCGGCCCGGAAAAGAAGTTGCCGTCGTACGTCGGCAGCGAGACCATCGAGAGAAGCTCGCCCGTCTTGACGTCGATGACGGCGGCGGCCGCATTATCCGAGTCGGTCGAGTACTCGGCCAGGATCTCCCGCACCGCGGCCTGCAGATCGAGGTCGATCGTCAGCACGAGGTTCGTGCCGTCGATCGGGCGTCGCTCTGAGATTACGCGCAGTTCACGGCCGGCCGCGTCGACCTCGACGAGCTTCTTGCCGGCTTTACCTCGTAGGACGTCCTCGTACGTCAGCTCGACTCCGCTCTTGCCCAGGAAGTCCTGATAAAGGTAGCCTTCGTCGGCCAGCCTCTCGTACTCCTCGGCCGAGATCGGCCCGATGTAGCCGAGGATGTGCGAGAGGAGGTCGCCCGTGAGGTAGTTGCGCGAGGGCTCAACCTGCACGCTCAGGCCTGGCACGTGCGGCTCCAGCTCGATCAGCGTCAGCGCCACCTCGCGGTCCAGGTCGCCCTTGATCACGGTCGGGTTGAACTCGCCCTGAATCTCGATTCCCTCGGCGACCCTCGCCTCGATCTCGGAAGCTGGAAGGCCGATTGCGCTAGAGATCATGCGGTATGCGGTCGCCTCGTCGCCCTCGGGCAGGTCTCCCGGAATGATGGTGGCGGAGAAGCGAGCCGTGTTCTGCACGAGGAGCGTGCCGTTGCGGTCGTAAACGAGGCCACGGTTGGCTGGAATCGGGATCTCGCGCAAGGCGTTGATTGCGGCCTGCTCCCGATACTGGTCACCCTTGATGACCTGGAGGTTGATCAACTGGATGATCAGGATGCCGAACATGAGGATGACAAGGCCACGCATGGCTGCCGCCATCGAGGTGCCGCGTTCCGATGGCGTGCGCTCGTTCTTCGCTTTTCTGCTACGCCAGCGTCGACGCCCCTCGAAGTAGCTCATGCGGTGGCGCTCAAGCGGATGACCGCAATCGTGTCGAGCCCCGGAGCCAGGCTGGCGGCGGCGGCGAGATCCAGTGCATCGGCAGGAAGATCAGCGGTGTGAACAGCGCGTTGATGACGATCGAAGACAAGACCACCCGGAAGAGCGCATGGGAGACGGCGATTTCCTGCCCCGTCGCGCCCAGCACCATCATGCTGATCACGCCGTAGCAGAGGCTCGCGCCCATGACTGTCGCGATCGCTGGAAGGAAGTCGGATTCGATCGCTCGCAAACGCACGGCGACGGCGATTGGGACGATCGGCGCCAGCGCGAGCAGCGATGTGCCGAAGGGGTCGCTCGTCGTCAGGTCCTGCATCACAGCGCATATCGGAACGACGATCATCGCCTCGTTGTGGCCGCGGACGATCGCCCAACAGGCCGCCAAGATGAGCACGAGATCCGGACTGACGCCAAGCGGGTGCAGGTAAGGCATCGCGGAGGCGTCAAGCACGGCGAAAGCCCAGGCGAGGATCGCGGCGACGGCATACTTCACGGCGGCGATAACCTCGCGGGCTCAAAGCTGATGAGTACGAGAACTGTATCCAGCCCGCCGAGGCTGGCCGCCGGCTCTACAAACGCCTTCTTGAAGGGTGCCTGCGGTCGCAGCTCGACGGCTGTGACGCTGCCGATGAGGATGGCCGGCGGATAGTTGCCGCCAAGGCCGGACGTGACGACAAGCGACCCGGTCTCGATTGGCGCTTCCGGTGGCAGTAGCTCAAGGACGAGTTCGTTGCGCAGATCGCCTTTGGCGATGCCCTGGACCGGAACGGGCGCCGGTGCGCCGGACGGAGTCGGGGTGGCGCTCGGGTTGGGCTCGTCGCCCGGCGCTGGTGTCTCGGGCGTGAGGACGTTGGTGTTGGCGGACGGCGTCGTGTTCACCTGGGCGTTGACGGCGCTGTCCGGGTCGCTGATGAGGCGGATCCAGGCGAAGTCCTGGAATGCGTCCGACACGGTGCCGATGAGGCTGCCCTCACGCGAGAGGACGACCATGCCCTCGCGGACGCCGTCGCCCAGACCGCGGTCGATGGCGATCGAGCGCTTGAGGCCGGACGGGTCCCGAAAGAAGACGCTGGCGACCAGAAGCTGATCCTCAGGCCGGGTCGACTTGACCTCGAGGGCGTCCTCCAGGGCGGCGATGCGCAGGAGCACGTCCTGCTGGTCCGCGAGCTGCGCCTGGAGGGCCTCCACTTCCTCGCGCAGCCGTTCGTTCTCGCGGACGAGGTGGCCGCGGTCTGCGATACCGTCGTAGATGTCGCCCAGCGGACTGGCGGCGTCGCGCGCGGCACTCCCTGCCGGCGCGCTGACGGTGAGCGCTACGTTCTTGAGGGAGTCGAATGCGTTCTCCTCAGACAGGATGATCGTGGCGACGCTCACCACCGTTAGTGTCGCGAACCACCAGAGTACTCGCATTGATATCTGCTATTCGAGGGCCGGCCGCGGCGTTCAGCAGCGCCGCCCCTACCGGGGCACTTTTCTTGTGTTCAGCCGCGCCTGGAGCTTCTGGAGGACCGCCGCCTCTTCCAGCACCTCCGCGGCGCCGCGCACGACACACGTGAGCGGCTCCTCAGCGACGTATACGGGGAATCGGGTGTCCTGGGCCAGTCGGCGGTCCAGGCCACGCACAAGCGCACCTCCGCCCGCCATAATGATGCCTGTGCTCATGATGTCGGCGACCAGTTCCGGCGGCGTTATCTCGATCGTTTGCCGCACGGCGTCGACGATGGCGTTGATCGAGGAGGCCATCGCATCACGAATCTCGACGCTGCTGACCTCGACGGACTTGGGCAGGCCGGTCGCCAGGTCGCGGCCCCTGAGCTCGATGTTCAGTTCCCGCTCCAGCGGGAAGGCGGAACCGGCTTCCAACTTCACTTCCTCGGACGTTCGCTCGCCGATCAGCATGTTATGCACCTGCCGGGCGTAGGAGACGATGTCCTGGTCCATTTCGTCGCCGGCCGTGCGGATCGAGGTCGAGACGACGATGCCGCCCATCGAGATGACGGCGACCTCCGTCGTGCCGCCGCCAATGTCGACGATCATGCAGCCGCCTGGCTCCATCACGGGCAGGCCGGCGCCGATAGCCGCCGCCATCGGCTCCTCAATCAGAAATGCGCCGCGAGCACCGGCGTTGAGAGCAGCGTCGTGAACGGCACGCTTCTCGACCTCCGTCACACCGGAGGGGATGCCGATGGCCACGCGCGGTCGCGGCAGGCCGAAGCCGAAATGGTCGTGAACGGAGCGGATGAAGTAGTGCAGCATCTTCTCCGTGACGCTGAAGTCGGAGATGACGCCGTCGCGCAGAGGCCGGACGGCGACGATGTCCGCAGGCGTGCGGCCCACCATGCGCTTGGCCTCCGAGCCGATGGCAAGTATCTTCTTGTTCACGCGGTCAATGGCGACGACGGAGGGCTCGTCGATGACGATCCCTCGTCCCTTCACCATCACCAGCGTATTTGCGGTCCCGAGGTCGATCGCTACGTCGTGAGAGAACAACCCCAGGAGGGCGTTGATCGGATTTATGGGCAACCTGGCCTCCCAAGTGCGAACCAGCCGCGGGGCGCGCGGCCACTCGTGCTCGTGCGATTGTACCGAACCAAGCATGCAGGCTGCAAAGAACGGGGCGGGATGGTCATCAGTAGGTACAACGAGCCGAACAGCCGTCCGGTTCTGGTCAGCGCAGCGATATGCGCCAACCGGCGGCGATGGCATCAGATTCAGCGCAGAACCAGCGCTCGCCGGCGGCTTCGTCGATCACTGTCTGCTCGTAGAAGCCTCCGCCCGGCACGTGATAGATCTTCTCGCCGCTGTTGGTGCTGATGTTGCCTTTGATCACCGCCTCTGACGTACCGGAGTAGTCGCAGGCGCCTTCCGCGGGGCTGCCCGCCGCTGTCGGCGTCGGCGTCTCCAGGCAGACCGGGCCCCACAGACCGCGCTCTGCCGAGCGTGCCTCTGCCTCCAGGCCGTCGAGCAGCTCCTGGTAGCGGACGTCCGGCGGGTAGGCGCTGGACTGCGCGTAGCCCTCGCGCACGAGGATCGCGTTGACCATCTCCTGGGAGTTGAGCCAGACGTAGCGCAGCAGCCGCCCGAACCTATCCGTATCGGAGACGTCCCTCTCCAGTCCGATGGTGAGC
>JADFKG010000194.1 GCA_022565075.1 Chloroflexota bacterium
AAGCCCGCCGAGCCCGAAGCCAAGACCGAAACACCGCCGAAGAAGCCCACGCGCCGAGGCTCTCGTGGCGGCCGAAAGCGGTCCGCTGCAAAAGCCCGGGCGCAGGCTGAAGCCGCGACCGAAGAGAAGACCGCCGCCCCGATCGAGACGAAAGCGGCGACGAGCGCAAGCACGAAGCGGCCAGCACGCCCCCGGCGAGCGCCGAAGCCGAAGCTCCCAGAACCGGACCACGCAAACGACGACTCCGCCCCCGCGCGAAGCGCGCTGGTGCCGCCGCGGCCGAGAGTGCCGGTGACCGGGGCGCCGACGGCTGAAGTCCCGGCGCCGTTCGCGCACAACGCGGAGTATGAGTTCGCGCGCCTTCTCGACTTCTATGGCGTCGAATGGGTATACGAGCCCCGGTCCTTCCCGTTGCGCTGGGAGAGTGGCCACGTCACCGAGGCGTTCACGCCCGACTTCTACCTGCCGGATCTCGATCTTTTCATCGAGCTGACCACGCTCAAGTCCAACCTGACCGCGGAGAAGAACCGCAAGATGCGTCAGATCAAGGAACTCTACCCGGACACCAAGATCATGATGCTCAAGAAGCGCGACTACCTGCGCCTGCTCGCCAACTATGGCTACGGGACTCTCACTCCCGGCCAGGTGCCGGAAGTGGCCGGGGTCATGATCTCTCAGGCGAAGCTGCAGCAGCGCGTGCAGGAGCTGGGCGAGCAGATCAGCCGGGACTACGCGAACAAGGAGCCGGTTCTCGTCGGTGTCTTGCGCGGAGTGCTGGTCTTCATGGCCGATCTCATGCGCCAGATCACCGTCCCTACCAGCATCGACCTGATGGCGATCTCCTCCTACGACGGCAACGGCTCCGGCTCCGCCGCTGTGCGCATCCAGAAGGACCTTGACCTGAACATAAAGGGCCGCGACGTGATCCTGGTCGAGGACATCGTCGACACCGGCATGACACTCAACCACGTGCTCGAATACTTGCAGACGAAGCGGCCGGCGTCGGTCAAGGTCTGCACGCTGCTCAACAAGCCGGCGCGGCGGTTGATGGACGTATCGCTGGACTACGTCGGGTTCGAGATCGAAGACGAGTTCGTTGTGGGCTACGGCCTGGACTTCCACCAGCGGTTCCGCGGCCTGCCGTACATCGGCACGCTCAAGCACGACCTGCTCCCTTAGCCGCTTCGATAAGGGTCACATCGCCTCGATTTCGTGCATGGAGGCTATTGACATGTTCTATGCACTAGAGCATACTTAGTCTTGCTCCTGAGTACGGAGCGGCCGACAAAAGGACTGGCTGGGGCGACCTGGTTAGACCCGGAGAAAGCCGAAGACCGGCTCGGGAGCGCTTTTTTGTGCCCGGCCTCAGGACTGCGGGCCGTCTTCGGGCTCGGTGATTAGCTTCGACGCCAGCTTCTCGTCGATCTCTCTCGCCAGCGAGAAGTCCCTATCGCTCAGCGCGCCCTCGCTGTGCGTGATCAGCCGCAGCGTCACGCGGTTGTAGTTGATCGTGATGTCCGGGTGGTGGCCGGCGGCCTCTGCCAGGTAAGCCACCGAGTTGACGAAGGCGATGGCCCGCAGGAACGTGCGGAACGTGTATCGCTTGCGCAGCCGGTCGTCTCGCAGCTCCCAGCCGTCGAGTTCGGCCAGGCCGGCTTGCACCTGTTCCGCGCTGTATACTTCCGGCTTCGCCATACTGTGAGGATAGCACCGCGTCCCCGTTGCCACGATAATCAGGACGACAGGAGGGACGCGATGGAGATTTACGACGTCACGGTGCGGCTGCGAGAGGGCATGGCGACTTACGCCGGCGAGGAGCCGGGGCCGGTGCTCGACTTCCACTCGCTGATGAGCGAGGGCGAGTCGGCGAACGTTAGCGCGCTGTCGCTGGGTTCGCATACCGGCACTCACGTCGACTCACCGCACCACTTTCTGGACAACGGCGTGACGGTCGAGCAGATGCCCGTCGAATACATGGTCGGGCCGTGTTACGTGATGGAGTACGCGGGCGACGGCCACATCTCGGCGGCGGACCTGGAGGCGGCCGGAATCCCGGGCGCGACGCGCCGCCTGCTGGTGAAGACGAAGAACGGCCGCTTCTGGGACGACGACGCCTTCCACCCTGAGTTCATCGGCCTCGATGACGACGCCGGGCCGTGGCTTGTCGGCCGCGGGATCGTTCTCGTCGGCATCGACTACATGTCGATCGAGCGCTTCCACTCGCCGACGCACGCCGTGCACAAGGCGCTGCTGGAGACGGGCGCCGTGATCCTCGAGGGCCTGGACCTGCGCCGGGTCGCGCCGGGCGAGTACTTCCTCGTCTGCGCGCCGCTGCCCGTTGCCGGCGCTGACGGCGCGCCGGCGCGCGTGTTCCTGTTCGACGAAGCGCCGGGCTAGCGGCAGGACATCAGTGGGGGGCCTCTGCTTGGGAAGCAGATGCTCTCGTCAGGCGTCT
>JADFKG010000195.1 GCA_022565075.1 Chloroflexota bacterium
TCGTTTAACACGCCGGTGGGCCTGCCGCACTACGTCGTGCTCGCCAACCCGGAAGCGGAGAAGGCGAACGCGCTGCGCCGCGTCTGCCAGGAGCTGGGCGTTGCGCCGGAGGAGACGGTGGCGATGGGCGACTCCGAGTCAGACATCGAGATGCTGCGCTTCGCCGGGCTGGGCATCGCCGTGCGCAACTCGCCCGACGAGGTCAAGAGAGACGCCCTGCACGTCGCGCCGTCGAACGACGAAGACGGGGTCGCCTGGGTGATCCAAAAGTTCGTCATCTGAGTAGGGGCGCAGCGCCCACGACGCCGGAACCACGTTCGCGCTCCAAACTACATCACATGCGCCATCGTCAGCGGCATTCCGGGGCGCTGCGCCCCTGCCCCGTTACCCTACGGGCAGAAGGTCAGACCGCGAAGTAGGCGATCAGGAACGCCCCCACGGCAAGCCTGTAGATCACGAACGGCAGGAAGCTGTGCGACTGCACAATCCGCAGGAGCACGCCGATGATCAACCATCCGACGACCGCCGCGACGGCCGTGCCCGCGATGATGACGTCCAGGTTGCCCGACAGCTCGTCGTCGCGGATCGCCTCGCCGAGCGTCAAGATGCCGGCGCCGGCGATGGCCGGCGTCGAAAGCACGAACGAAAAGCGGGCTGCCGCCTCGCGCGTGAAGCCGAGCAGGAGTCCCGCCGAGATCGTGACACCGGCCCGCGACGCGCCCGGCACCAGCGAGACCGCCTGCGCCAGGCCGATGAGCAGAGCATCGCGCAGGCCCAGGTCAGAGAGCGTGCGTTGCCGCCGCCCCGCCCAATCCGCGAAGGCCAGCGTCAGCCCGAAGACGATCAGCATCATGCCGACGACGATCGGCGAGCGGATCTCATCCTCGATCCAGCTGTTGAACGCGAGGCCGACGATCGCCACTGGCACCGAGCCGGCGGCGACGAAGGCCAGCGTTCGGTAGTCGTAGACGCCGGCGGACTCCACGCGGCGCTTGCCGGTCAGGCGCAGGAGGGCGCTGCGCAGCATCTGTGTCCACTCGCGCCAGAAAAAGACGAGAACGGCGATGGTCGTCCCGAGGTGCAGTGAGACGTCGAAGGTGAGATCGTCGGCGAACTGCCAGTCGAACAGCTCGCGCACCGCTATCAGGTGGCCGGAGGAAGAGACGGGAAGGAACTCTGTGAGTCCCTGGACGATGCCCAGGACGATCGCGCGCAGAACGTCTTCCATGCCGCCCCTGTAGCATAGCTCCGCGGCCCTCTGAGAGCCATTTCGCTCACACTGCCCCGTTGCCGTCACCCGTATCGTGTCTCCTTGTCACGCCAGAGGGCCGCTGCTATACTTCCGCAAACGGCCCACGGAAGGGGGACAATGCAGTGGTAGGAGAGATGGGTTTTCCGAAATGTCTGAAGTGTGACGTTGGCGACCTGGTGCCGCTATCCGACTTCGGGAGCCAGGGGGCGGCGATCCACTACAAGGCCTGGGCGTGCACCAACCCGACATGCGGCTTCAACCTCAAGATCCGCAATGGCGACCTTTACATAGGTGAGCCGATAACCGACGGCGCAATGCATCAGCCGCGCGTTCGCGCCTGACGCCATCCCGAACACGAGAATTAGCCCCCACTCTGGGGGCCTTAACGCTTATCCGCTATGCTGTATAGATGCATTGGCGTATCAATATCTCGCCATCGACGTTCTTGTTGATGATTGTTACGACTCCCTGGGTTCTCCGTCTTCACAATTGAAGGAGCCCCCCTGGGCGTTAGAGGAACGTTGGCTGGCATGCGGATGCGGTACTTGAGTCTGACCGCGAGCCCCGTCGCGGTGGCCGTCGCGCTTGGCGCGGCGGTGCTGCTGCATCTCTTGTCCAGCGGCAGCCCGGCCTCCGCCAGCCACCTGTGCTCGAGCACCGGCAGCCCCTTCGGCCCCTTCGACATCGAGTCCTACGAAGCCGCCGACTATCGCGACGTTTACGCCCGCACCTTCGAGCTGGCGGCGTTCAACCAACTCTTCCCCGAGCACGACGGCTTCGCCATGTCGGAGCTGGAGTCCGGCCAACGTGCCGACGGCTCGGGCCAGAAGGTGGATCCCTACATCCCGCCGGTCATCCTCAAGTCGATCGGCTACCTGGAGAGCGGTTGGGCGCAGGCGAGCTACAGCCCGCTCGTCCAATACGGGGAGATCGGGCCGGTGCTGTCCTCGCACGATTGCGGCTACGGCCTGATGCAGATCACGTCGGGGATGCAGAACATCTCCAGCGTGCCCAACCTGGACCAGGCGATGATCGGCTCTCACTTCGGGTTCAACATCGCCCGCGGCGCGGCCATTCTCGCTGGCAAATGGAACTTCTCGCCGGAGGTGCGGCCCATCGTCGGCGCCCGCGACCCGACCCTGATCGAGGACTGGTACTACGCGATCTGGGGCTACAACGGCTT
>JADFKG010000057.1 GCA_022565075.1 Chloroflexota bacterium
GAGACCGCCAGCTTGAAGGTGACCAAGACTTTCAGCGATGGCAATCTCGCTGAGGTCAGCATCGCGGTTACCTGCTTCCCGGGCACTGTCTCTGCGCCCAACCCGGACACCACGGTCAACCAGATGGTCACTTTCACCATCACAGGCTTCAGCCCCAGCACCACCTGTTCCGCCTCCGAGTCCGGTGTCCCTGCTGGCTACACCACCGACAACTCCGCCTGCCAGAACGTTGCCATTAGCCCAGGCGTCCAAGCGTCTTGCACCATCACCAACACGGTGGTCCCCGACGCTATCTTCACCGTCTACAAGGACTTCGTGCCCGACAGCGGCGCAACCGTTAGCGTCACCCTCTCCTGTGACTACGGCGCGATCACGCCTCCTAACCCCAAGGACGCCAGTGAGGCTTCGCCCGCCGTCTGGACCGTCACCGGCATATCCGGCTCCGCCAACTGCACTGCCTCTGAAAGCCCCGTACCGGCAGGCTACACCGCCTACGGCTGCACCAATCCAACTGTCCTCCCCGCCGGCGGCACCGCTTCCTGCACCATCACGAACATTCTAGACGCGGCCACGCTCACGGTGGCGAAGGTGTGTGTCCCCTCCGGCGACCCCGGCCTGTTTAACCTCCGCATCGACGCCAACGTCGAGAAGGCCGACGCTGCCTGCGGTACAGACACCGGACCCGTTGCCGTCACCATTGGCGCCCATACAGTCGATGAGACGGCGGGCAGCGGCACCAACCTGGCCGACTACACCACCGTCATCGGCGGCGACTGCGACAGCTCCGGCAACGTTACGCTGGCCGCCGGCGAGCACAAGACCTGCACAATCACGAACACGGCTGATGGCCCGGTTGGTGGTCTGGTTGAGATCGCGGTTGCTGGAACGGGCGCCGGGGCCGGAACGGGAGCGGCGATCCTTGGCCTGATCGTTATCGCCATCGTGGCTCTGCTTTCGGCCGGGTCAACCGCGGTCTGGGTGACCCGACGGCGGTAGAACAGGCCGGGTAGGTGTCCAAGGGGAACTGAGCCAAGAGACCCAGCGCGCGGAGTCTTCTGACGGCAGCGGTAATCAGCCGGGGCCGCGCCGGAACGTTTGAGCGAGGCAGTGGGATGGCGCCCCGGCGATCGCTCCTGATAGAGGTATCGAAACGCAGCGTCGGTGAAAGCTGAGCCACCAACCGATCGTGGGTGCAGTTGACATTCTTTCGCAGGTCTGGCTAACATTTGTGCAGAACTTTGAGCATAAAGAGCTGATCTCACTTGGATAGCAGCGAACCTCCAGATAGCGGCGACCCCGACAGTACGCGCTTGTCCCACACGTGCCAACGACGCGGCCCGTTTCCGCGTCTGAATGTGTGCATGTCTTTTTTCACGGCGAACTAGAGCATGCCGTCACGCGCTGACGCCCGCCCAGCGGGCGCCACCGACCTCTAATGCCAACGAAATCCGTTAACCCCACCGACGACGAAGCGTCTAGACGTTTCCAGCGAGAGCTGGAGGCGCGGATCGCCCACGCCGCGAGCCTGACGGCTGAGGGCGTGACGATCGTCGACCCGGCGACGACGTACATCGAGGCCGGGATCGAGATCGGCGCCGGCAGCGTCATCCGGCCGAACACGACGATCAGCGGCGACTCAGCGATCGGTGAACGCTGCCAGATCGGGCCGAACGCGGTGATCGAGGACTCGCGGCTGGACGACGACGTGATGGTGGGGCCGTTCTGCCACCTGCGGGCCGGCGCGCACATCGAGTCCGGCGTGGAGCTGGGCAACTTCGTGGAGGTGAAGGCGTCGCGGATCGGGCGGGGAACGAAGTCGCACCACTTCAGTTACATCGGCGACGCCGACGTGGGCGAGAACGTAAACATCGGCGCCGGCACGGTGACGTGCAACTACGACGGCCAGGACAAGCACCGCACGGTGATCGAAGACGACGCGTTTATCGGCAGCGACACGATGCTGGTGGCGCCGGTGCGCATCGGGCGCGGGGCCGGCACCGGCGCGGGCTCCGTCGTCACGAAAGACGTGGCGGCCGGCGAGCAGGTGGCGGGCGTGCCAGCGAAACGCTTGAAGAAGAGCGCTAGTGATGGATAGCGAGACGATCGTCGGCCTGGCGACGCTTGCCGGTGCGATTGCGACGCTGCTCCTGCTCGGCGCGGCGGAAGCCGGCGTGATCGCCGGCGCCCGAGAGCGCGCCCTTCGCGAGCCGACGGAGTCACAGGTGGACGCGCTGCAGCGGTCCTACCGGGAACGGCAGCTCACGTTATCGTCGCTGGCGCTGGCACGGAACCTGGTCTCGGTGGCGATCACGGCGATCTCGGTTTTCCTCGTGCTCAAGCACACGGACGACAGCTTGGTCTGGGTGACGGTAACGGTGTTCGCAGTGGCGCTGGCGTTCCTGCTGCTGCAGGCGCTGCCGCGCTTGATGGTCGCACGGGCCCCCTCTGGCTGGCAGAGCAGGCTGCGTCCGTTCGTGACGGTTGTGCGATTCGTGTTTCGTCTGCCGGTGCTGATCCTGGACGCACCGCTGGGCGCGGCGATGCGGACGTGGCAACGTCACTATCCGGGCGCCGGCGGTGGGACCGAGGAGCTGATCCTGCTGGCCGAGGCCGAGGAGAGCCAGGGTCTGCAAGAAGACGAGCGAGAGATGATCCGCGGCGTGATGGAGCTGGAGTACACGCTGGTGCGCGAGGTGATGGTGCCGCGCACGGACATCGTGGCGATCAACGCCAGTGAGGACTTCGACACGCTGGCCCGCCTGATCACGGACAAGGGCCTGAGCCGCATTCCGGTATACGAGGACGACATCGACCACGTGCTGGGCTTCGCGCACGCCAAGGAGCTGCTGCGGCACATCACGAACGGGCCGCGCAAGCCTCAGCTGCGGGATGTCACACGTGACGCCTACGTCGTACCGGAGACGAAGAACGTGCACGACCTGCTCTCCGAGATGAAGGAGAAGCGGATTTCAATCGCGCTGGTGGTGGACGAATACGGGGGTACTGCGGGGTTGGTCACGGTTGAGGATCTGGTCGAGGAGATCGTGGGCGAGATCCGGGACGAGTATGACGCACCGGAAGAGGAAGTGCAGCAGCTGAGCGACAGCGAGGCGATAGTCGACGGCCGGGTGGGGATCGACGAGATCAACGAGCGGTTCGACACGGCGCTGCAGAAAGATGACTTCGACAGTGTGGGCGGCTTCATCATCAACGAGCTGGGACGGATGCCGAACACCGGCGATACGGTGACGGTGGACGGTATCAGCATGAAGGTGATGAGCGTGGCCGGGCGGCGGATCAAGAAGGTGCGGGTGACGAAGGTCGCCAGCGAAGAGGGCGAAGAAGCGCCCGATAGCAACGGCCGCTGAGCGGGCCGGGAGCGTGCCACTTGCCTGCATCGCGTTGTTGACTGGCGTGCTATCATCCTCGCCTGAGATGGTTCCCAAGCGCCCGCAGATCGCGTCCGACGTACCTTTCTGGGTCGCCTTCAACCGTATTCCCGGCCTTGGCAGCGTGCGTTATCGGGCGCTCCTTTCGCGCTTCGGTTCGCTGTCTGATGCCTGGCGGGCGACGCGCTCGGAACTGAAAGAGGCGGGCCTGACGGACTCCGTCGTGCGCGGCATCACGGACGGCCGCGGGGCGATCGACCCGGAGGCGGAGATGGAGCGGCTGGAGAAGGCCGGCATCAGGCCGCTGACCTGGGACGATCCCAAATACCCGACTCTGCTGCGTGAGATCGACGACGCGCCGCCGCTGATCCACGTCCGCGGCGAGATCAGGGAGGCGGATGCACTTTCGGTGGCCGTCGTCGGCACACGGAAGCCGACTCCCTACGGCAAGCAGGTGGCGGAGGAGTTGGCGCACCAGCTATCTGCGAACGGCGTCTGCGTCGTGAGCGGGCTGGCGCGGGGCATCGACGGAATCGCGCACCGGGCCGCGCTGGCGGCCGGCGGACGGACGCTGGCGGTGCTGGCCTGCGGCCTGGACATCACCTATCCACCGGAACACAAGCGGCTGGCAGAGGAGATCGTTGAGAGAGGAGCGCTGATCAGCGAGCAGCCGCTGGGCACCGAGCCGCGCGGCGACTTCTTCCCGCGGCGCAACCGGATTCTCTCCGGGTTGAGCCTGGGGGTTCTGCTGGTGGAAGGCGGCAAGAAGAGCGGCGCGTTGATCACGGGGAACTGCGCCCTGGACCAGGGAAGGGATGTGTTCGCAGTTCCGGGCAGCATCTTTTCTTCGCAGAGCCAAGGCACTAACCTGAAGATAGGAAAGGGCGAGGCGAAGCTCGTTCAACGGGTCGAGGACATCCTCCAGGATCTGAACTTGACGATGATCCCGGAGCAGCTGGAGATGCAGGAACTTGTCCCGGCCACCGATACAGAAGCAGAGGTTTTGCGTTATATAAGCAAAGACCCGGTCCACATTGACGCGGTCTGCCGCGAGAGCGGCCTGTCAGCCGCGGCCGTTAGCAGCGTGCTGACGATGATGGAGCTGAAGGGCCTCGTCCGCGAGATCGGATCGAAGTCGTATGTAAGAGCCCGCGAGGTGCGCGAAGAGTACGCCGCGTCGGGCGGAGGTTAAGAAGACATTGGCGAAAAGCAAAAGCGGAAAGAGCCTGGTCGTTGTCGAGTCGCCGGCGAAGGCGAGAACGATATCGCGAATTCTGGGCAGCAAGTACGACGTCAAGGCGTCGGTGGGCCACGTACGTGATCTGCCGAAGTCCGACCTGGGCGTAGACGTGGAGAACGGGTTCGCGCCGACGTACATCGTGCCGCGCGACAAGGCGAAGACGATCAAGGAGATCAAGGCCGCCGCCCAGAAGGCGTCTGAGGTCTTTCTGGCCACCGACCCCGACCGTGAGGGCGAGGCGATCGCCTGGCACCTGATCGAGGCGGCCGACCTGCGCAAGCTGCCGCTCAGCCGCGTGGTCTTTCACGAGATCACGCCGGAGGCCGTTCGGGAGGCGTTCAAGCACCCGCGCGAAATCGACATGAAGCTCGTTGACGCGCAGCAGGCGCGCCGCGTCGTCGACCGGCTGGTCGGCTACCGGCTGAGCCCGTTCCTTTGGAAGAAAGTGCGCCGTGGTCTCTCAGCCGGGCGCGTGCAGTCGGTCGCGGTGCGGCTTGTCGTCGAGCGCGAGCGGGAGATCGAAGCGTTCGTGCCACAAGAGTACTGGACGATCGAGGCGCAGATGGAGAAGGCGGGCGTGACGCCAGCCTTCCGCGCCAAGCTCGCAGGGTACGCGGACCGCAAGGACAAGGTGGAGATCGGCGACGAGACGACGGCCGAGCGGCTGCTGGCCGACCTGCGCGCAGCTGCCTACAGCGTGGCCAAGGTGCAGAAGAAGAAGCAGGTACGGCGGCCTTCGCCTCCGTTCATCACTAGCACCGTGCAGCAGGAGGCCTCGCGCCGCCTGGGCTTCACGGCGAAGCGGACGATGGCGATCGCGCAACAGCTTTACGAGGGCGTGAAGCTGGGCGACCGCGGCGAGACCGGCCTCATCACGTACATGCGGACCGATTCCGTCAACGTCGCTTCGTCTGCTCGCACGGAGGCGCGAGAGTACATTGCGGAGCGATACGGGAAGCAGTTCGTTCCGGAGAAGCCGCGATTTTTCTCGCGTAAGGTGAAGGGCGCGCAGGAAGCGCACGAGGCGATCCGCCCGACGTCGGTCAGGCGCGGCCCGGACGAGATGCGCAGCTTGCTGACACCGGACCAGGCGCGACTCTACACGCTGATCTGGCAGCGCTTCGTGGCTAGCCAGATGGCAGACGCGGAGTTCGACGTGACGACGATCGAGATCAACGCCGCTGCGCCCGCGGACGGAGAGACGTACCTGCTGCGGGCGACGAACACGCAGCTGAAGTTCGCCGGCTTCCGCCAGGTCTACGAGGAAGCGCGAGACGACGACACGGAAGAGAAGTTTGGCACGAATCCGCTGCCGGAGCTGTCCGAGGCGGACGCCGTGGCCCTGCGCGAGCTGTTTCCAGAGCAGCATTTCACCGAGCCGCCACCGCGGTACACGGAAGCAACGCTGGTGAAAGAGATGGAGGAGAAGGGCATCGGCAGGCCGAGCACCTACGCGCCGACGCTCTCAACGATCCAGGACCGCGGGTACATTGAGCGCGAAAAGAGGGTGCTGAGGCCAACCGACCTGGGAAAGACGGTTAACGACCTGCTCGTCGAGTACTTCGGGACCTTCCTCGACGTCGACTTCACGGCCGCGATGGAGGAGGAACTCGACGAAGTGGCGAGCGGCGAGCGCGAATGGGTGCCAGTCGTGCGCGACATCTACGAGCCACTGGAGTCGGCGCTGGACGGCGCGATGAAGGCGGCGCCGAAGCAGGTGGAGGAGACGACGGAGAAGTGCCCGGAGTGCGAAGCGCCGATGCTGATCCGCTGGGGCCGCCGCGGGCAGTTCCAGGCCTGCACGCGTTTTCCGGACTGCAAGGGCACGCGGTCGCTGGAAGGCGAAGAGCCGGAGAAGCCGCAGGAGACAGACGAGCCGTGTCCGGAGTGCAGCGCTCCGATGCTAATCCGCAGCGGGCGCTTCGGTAAGTTCATGGCCTGCAGCCGCTATCCGGAATGCAAAGGCAAGAAGAATATGGCGAAGGGCATGGGCGTGAAATGCCCGAAGACGGGCGGCGAGCTTTTAGAGCGACGCACCAAGAAGGGCCGCACGTTCTACGGATGCGCCGACTACCCGAAGTGCGACTTCACGACGTGGTCACGTCCCTTCACGCAACCGTGTCCAGACTGCGGCAAGCTGATCGTCGCGGACAAGGACGACAAGGCCAAGTGCACCGAGTGCGACTGGCGCGGAGAGGCGCCGAAGCAGGCCGGCGAACCGGCGCAGGTCTCTTCGTAGCCGTGCGGGCATAACCACTGACGATTCCGTAACGCAGGGAGCCGCAGACGCGTCTGGTGCGTTGTAACTCCTGATGGAAGAGCTGCTGGACGCCTACGTCCGTTACCTGGTGGCGGAGAAGAACCTTTCGCCGCTTACGTTGCGTAACTACCGGAGCGACCTGCTTCATTTCGCGCGCTACCTTGAGGATGAGGAGGGCGTGCCGGTGCTGGAGGCGGACCGGACGATGGCGCGCCGCTACCTCGGCACACTGAAGGAGAGCGGGATGGCGACGGCGAGCCTGACGCGCAAGGTGAGCACGATCCGCAGCTTCTACCGCTTCCTGGTGCGCGAGGGCAAGGTTGAATCGACGCCGCTGACCGGTATCGTGGCACCGAAGCGTGAACAGCGGCTGCCGACGATCCTCTCGAAGAACGACCTGAACGCGCTGATCGAGTCGGCGGACGAGACGACGCCGTCCGGCCTGCGCAACCGCGCGATGCTGGAGATGATGTACGCCTCCGGCGTGCGGCTGAGCGAGATCGTCGGCCTCAACGTGCGGAGCATCGACCTCGAGGAGCGAACGGTCGTCGTGCGCGGCAAGGGCAACAAGGAGCGGATGGTGCTTCTGGGCGAGCCGGCGGAGAAGACGCTGCGCCGCTACCTCTCGGAAGGACGGCCGAAGGTGGCAACGGGCGCCGAGGAAGCGCTGTTCTTGAACCGCGACGGGAACCGGCTGTCGGGGCGCTCGGTGCAGAAGATGGTGCGAAAACACTCGCTCAAGGCGGGGCTGGAGTCGCACGTGTGGCCGCACCTGCTGCGGCACTCGTTCGCGACGCACCTGCTGGACGGCGGCGCGGAGCTGCGCGTGGTGCAGGAGCTGCTGGGCCACGCCAGCGCCCAGACGACGCAGATCTACACGCACGTGACGGCGGCCCGTCAGCGCGAGACGATGGACCTGGCGCGGGAGAAGCTGGGGGAGATCTCGCGCCGGCGGCTGGAGGAGAAGGCGCGCCAACGGGCGACGGGACGCTGAGGCTGTTGTTACCGATCCGCCGAAACCTGTAACCTAATCCCATGCGAATTCTGCTGATTAACGGCCCGAACCTGAACCTCCTCGGCACGCGCAACCCGGAAGTGTACGGGACGACGACGCTCCAGGACATCGTCGACAGGGTGACGCAGCGCGGCGAGCAGCTGGGCACGGAGATCGTGGCGTTCCAGTCGAACTCCGAGGGGGCGATCATCGACTTCATCCAGGCGAACGCCCCCGGCGCCGACGGCATCCTGATCAACGCCGGCGCCTTCACGCACTACAGCCTGGCGATCCGCGACGCGTTCGAGGCCGTCGAGACGCCGTTCGTGGAGGTGCACATCTCCAACGTGCACGCGCGCGAGGAGTTCCGTCACCACTCGGTGCTGGCGGACATCGCGGTGGCGCAGGTAGCGGGGCTGGGCTGGCGCGGGTACATCGCCGCGCTGGACTCACTCGTCGGCATCCTCAAGGAACGCCAGTGAGCGCGCCGCGACTGAAGCGGCTGCGCGAGAAGATGGAGGAGCACGATCTCGCGGGCTTCTTCGTCGACTGCCCGGTGGAGGATATCTTCCGGCTGAGTGGCGCGAACCGGCGCTACATCAGCGGCTTCACGGGCTCGAAGGGCACGGCGCTGGTCACAACAGCCAGCGCGTTCATCGCCGTCGACTTTCGTTATGTAGAGCAAGCGCAGAGCGAGTGCCCCGGCTTCGACGTCTTCCGCACCGTGGGCGCGCTCGACGCGTGGTTCCCCGATCTGATCGGGGAGGCAGGGCTGGCGGGCAAGCGGATCGGCTTCGAGGCGGCCGATCTCTCCGTGGCGGTACTGAACAGCCTGCGCCGCGCGATCGACACGCTGCCGGAGTCAGACCGCCCGAAGCTCCTCCAAGCGCCGCAACTCGTCACCGATCTGCGTGCGATCAAGGAGCCGGAGGAGATCGAAACGCTGCAGCGAGCGGTCGATCTGGGCGACGCGGCGTTCCAGCAGGCCGCCGATCGGCTCGAGCCGGGGATGACCGAGAAGCAGGTCGCCTGGGAGATCGAACGCTATGCGCGCGAGAACGGCGCCGAGGCGATGTCGTTCCCGACGATCGTCGCCGCCGGCCCGAACGGAGCGATGCCGCACGCGCAGCCGACCGGTTACGCGATTCAGGCGGGCGACCCCGTGGTGATCGACATGGGCGTGATCGTCGACGGCTACTGCTCCGACCTGACGCGGACGGTTGTCTGCGGCGGCGAGGGCGACGAGCAGTTCGGCAAGATCTACGACATCGTGCTGACGGCGCAGCTGACGGCGGAGGAGCTGATCCGCGCCGGGATGACGGGCGAGGAGGCGCACATGCTGGCGCACAACGTGATCACGGAAGCTGGGTACGGCGAGAACTTCGGGCACGGGCTGGGCCACGGCGTCGGCCTGCAGGTGCACGAAGCGCCGAGCATCGCCCGGACGGCGAAGAAAGAGCTGCTGGACGGGATGATCATCACGGTCGAGCCGGGGATCTACATTCCGGGCTGGGGCGGCGTGCGCATCGAGGACCAGTGCGTGATCGAAGACGGCAAGGTGCGGGCGATGTCGCAGGCGCCGAAGCTTGGCGCGTGAGCGGCCGGGCGTGACAGAGCGCGAGGCGAGCGGGTAACCTACGTGAAGGGCCGCTGAGGGCCCCCTTACTAACGCCAAGCGAGGGTTACATGATTGAGGGCAGCCAGCTCCGCAAGGGCAACACGATCGAGATCGACGGCACGCTGTACTCCGTGATTGAGGTCGATCACATCAAGATGGGCCGCGGCAGTGCGCAGGTGCGCATGAAGCTGCGCGACATACGCGCCGGCCACATCGTCGACAAGTCGGCGCAAGCGGGCGCGCGGTTTCAGATGGCGCGGGTCGAGAACACGCCGGCGCAGTACCTGTATCCGGACGGCGAACTGCACTACTTCATGAACACGGAGACGTTCGATCAGTTCCCGGTGAGTAAGGACATGCTGGGCGACGCGCTGAACTTCCTTGTCGAGAACGGCAGTTGCGAGCTGCGAATGTACGGCGACGAGGCGGTGGGGATCCAGCTGCCGGCCGCGGTGGAGCTGGAAGTCGCGGAGACGGACCCGTGGGTGAGGGGCGACACGGCGCAGGGCGGCACGAAGCCGGCGAAGCTGCAGACGGGGATCATGGTGACGGTGCCGCTGTTCATCAACACCGGCGACCTGCTGAAGATCGACACTCGCAGCGGCGAGTACATCGAGCGCGCGAGCAAGTAGCGGCGCTGCGATCCGTTCACCCTGAGGCTCTCGAAGGGCGAGCGGCGCTCAGACGGAACCGTGGTGCGCCGCTCATGGATTCGAGAGCCTCACCATGAGCGGGATGGGGCGAGCGCGCAGTCCCTCGAGCGCTGAGGGGTGACCACCGCCCGCACCCAGGCCAGCACCGGCGCGTTATTGTCATCAGAATGCGCTGGCTACTGACCGCTGTCACGGTGGTGCTGATCGTCTCCGCATGTGGCGACGATTCCGACACCGCATCGTCAGCCACGACCGGGACGCCGTCTCCCTCAGGCGTGCTCACCACGTCCCCTTCGCCCACGACGATACCCACGGCCGCGCCGCAGCCAATCCCAGGCGCTATCGAGCTGACGCGCGGCCCGGACGCCCCGTTCCCAGACGACATGGCGTTCATCATCGACACCGGCTGCTGGGGTTGCGACGCCGGCAGCCAGAGTCTCGTCCGCGTATACCGCGATGCCTCTGGTGTGATTCGCAGCGAGACGATTCTCGACCCTACCGATTTCGACGCGATTTCTCCAACGAGCGGACCACTAATAAACGGATTCGCAATCGCGCGAGATGCCTCCATGATGGCTGTAAGCCTGTGCATCGAGGGCACCTGTGGCCCAGGCGGGATCATCGAGTGGGAAGCCGACTCCCTGGCGACCGTCATGCTTTCAACGGACGGCGGCATAACCTGGGAGGAGATTGGCCGTGGTGGGCCGGCTCTGCAGGTCATCGGACTCGTCGCTGGCGGAGGAGTGCTCACGGTCAACTATCTCGAGCGGCTGGGCGGGATCGAGTTCCGGATCCTTCCGGGCAACGAACTCATCGAGCCTCCCGCCGGAGCCTCGAACCAACCCTATGCCCATCCCTCTACACTGGATGGCCAGATCTTCTGGCGCACGAAAGACGGGGAGGGTGTTCTTTACAGCGATGGCTCGGTACTCGTATCGGCAGACGATGAGTTTCGTCCCCTTGGGACAGGTATCGGCGAGCTGACGCCGGGCGCCGGGCGCCTTCTCATCGACGGGCTGCCATCAGGTTCTTCGTCTCAGGCGTACGCGCTGGCGGCGTACGACGTGTCAGATCGCATCGCTGCGCGTCAGCAGATCTATACGTCGCCCGGGTATGCGCGACCCGGCTGGTGGTCACCCGGCGACGGCCAAGCGGT
>JADFKG010000058.1 GCA_022565075.1 Chloroflexota bacterium
CACCGGGTCGGCGTTGGCCTCGCCGGTGATCACCGGCATGCTCAGCTGCTTGCCCAGCGACTGCAGCTGCTCGCCGCCGGCGACACGCTCCGGGTCGGCGCCCACGAGCAACGGGCGCTCGCCCGCGTGTCGCAGATGCAGCCCCAGCTTGGCGGCCGTCGTTGTCTTGCCGGAGCCCTTGAGCCCTACGAGCATGATCACGGTCGGTGGGTTCTTGGCGCGTTCCAGCTTGGCGTGACCACCACCCAGCAGTTCAACGAGCTGCTGACGGACCACGTCGATGATCTGCTGCATCGGCGTTAAGCTCTTCAGGACGTTGGCGCCGATCGCCTTTTCGCGCACCGAGGCCACGAACTCCTTGACGACCTTATAGTTGACGTCCGCCTCTAGCAGCGCCAGGCGCACCTCGCGGAGTGCCTCGTCCAGGTCTTTCTCCGTGACCGTGCCGCGGCTGCCTAGCTTTCGGAAGACGCCTTGCAGCTTATCGGAAAGTGAATCGAACATGTCTACAGAAGACGATTTTACGGGAACCTGCGTGTGCGAACAAGAAAACGCACGGATTGGGCAGGAGCGCAGAGTTTTGCGCGCCCTAGCCGATCAGTTCTTTCAGCGCATCCGCCATCTCGTCCAGCGTGACCAACCCGTCGAACTTGGCGGCGATGTTCCCGTCGGCGTCGACGATGAACACCCACGGCTCGCTCTGCAGGCGCCACTCGTCGACGATCGGCGTGCGGCACTCGTACAGCGCTTCGCACTCGCCATCGCGCACACGCTGCACCTGGTACGGCTCCACGTGCACGAAGTTGGCGACGTCGCTGTACTCGCCGTAAAGGTCGTCGAAGGAGAGCTTCGTCGGCCCGCAGATCCGAGTCTCGCAGAACGCCGGCGTTGTGATCGCGATCACGGTCGGCAGGCCGGACGTCACGGCGTCGGCGACGGTCATGTCGTGCTGCTCCGGGATCGGGTTCTCAGACGTATCGATCTCTGTGATGTCGTCAACATCCGACAGGAGGAGCTGCTCGCTAAGGGGCGCTGGGTCGCCGACGGCAAGGCCGAACGGCTCCTCCAACACGTTGAACGTCGGGCGCAGCGGCTCCAACGTCTGGCCGTCGGCGGTCGTGCCTGATACTTCGACACCCCAGAGGCCCGCCACGTCGAAGTCCACGGTTGTCCGGTAGGCGCCCACTTCGCCCGCCTCGTGCGTCTCCAGCCCGCCGTCGTCATGCTTGTGCGTGTACGAGCGAGTGATCACGATCGGCTCGGGGGTGCGCTCGAACTTGAGCGTGCCTTCGTCGCTGTCGAGCAGGAAGAACGCGAAAGTAAGGTCCGCATCCAGCACCAGCGTGCCGGTCTCCTGATCCTCCAGGCCGACGAGAAAGCGGTTCTCACCAACTGCCAGATCGCGAGAGATGACGGTGGGCAGTAGCACATCGTCTGGAAGCGGCGTCAGGACGACCCGGTCGCCGTCGTCGCTGCCGCCGCACGCGGCTACGCCGATAGCAAGCGCACCGAGGAGCGGGAGGAGGAGGCTACGTGTGGTGAAGGGCATGGTGCGAGAGCGTCTCCTTCGTATCGATGCCGCAACAGGCTTCCAGTTCTTCGTGCAGGGCCCGGGTCTCCAGCTGCAGCGTTGCGTGCTCTATTCTAAACGTACGTGCGAGCATAGTGCGAAGATTCACAAGCACTTCGTGCGTGTCGCCGTTGCCGCTCGTCTCAACGTGCGCGCTAAGCGACACGAAGCCGGACGTTACAGTCCAGATGTGGAGGTCGTGCACGTTGCCGACGCGCGGCACCTTCAGCATCTCGTCTTGCACATCCTGCACGTGTATGTCGGGCGGCGTCGCCTCCAGCAGCACCTGCGTCGACTCCCAGGTGATGCGGAAGGAGCTGATCAGGATCAGCACACCGATGCCGACGCTGATCAGCGGGTCGAAGATGTACTCGCCGGTGACGGCCATGGCGACGCCGGCGGCGATCACTCCGAAAGAGGCCACCGTGTCGCCGATCACGTGCAGAAACGCCGAGCGCATGTTCAGGCTGTGGCGGCGCCGGTCGAACAGCAGCGCCACTGCGACGATGTTGCCGGCGAGACCGGCGACGGCGATCCCCAGCATCGGCCCAGTGTCGACCTCGGGCGGGCTGCCGAAGCGGCTGCCTGCCTGCCAGAAGATATAGCCGGCGATAAGCGCCAATCCGATGCTGTTCACGAACGCCGCCAGGATCTCGGCCCGGTGGAAGCCGAACGTGCGGCGCGTCGTGGCCGGACGTGCCGCCAGCCAGATCGCGCCCAGGCTCAGGCCGAGCGCGCCCGCGTCCGACGCCATGTGTCCGCCGTCCGCCGCCAGCGCCAGGCTGCCCGTCAGGATACCGCCGACGACCTCCGCGACGAGAAGCGCAAGTGTGATGACGAGGGCGATCGCCAGGCGCCGCCTGTCCTCACCCCGTCCGTGCGCGTGGCTCACGTCTGGTGCTCCGGGTGGTAGCGGCTGCAGACGTATACTCGGTCGCCGACCTCGACAAGCAAGTCCTCGGCCGCGGCGAGAAGGGCGCGGACCCGCGGCTCTGGTACGGAGTAGTAGGTGCGCCGGCCGCGCTGCTCGCGCTCGACGAGCCCGCAGTCCCACAGGCATGCCAGGTGGCCGGATACGTTCGGCTGGGAAAGAGCTGTGACCTCGGTGATCTCCGATACGCAGCGGGGTTCGTTCAGGCAAGCGCGCAGAACGCTCAGGCGGGAGCGATCGGCCAGCCCCTTGAAAAGCGCCGTGATCACGGCGTCGCGAGTCTCACCCTGGTGTCGCGCTGAGGTCAACATATCACCACTCAGTTATATGTTGACCGGGGCAGCGAGTCAAGCTGAGGCTAGAAGCCGCGGTCGGCTATCAGCGCGGAGAGGTCGGCCACGCGGCAGGAGTAGCCCCACTCGTTGTCGTACCAGGACACGGCCTTCACGAGGTTGCCGTCAAGCACCAGCGTGCTCAGCGCGTCGACGATCGAGCTGCGGGGGTCGCCCTTGAAGTCGGTCGAGACCAGCGGCTCGTCGCAGTAGCCCAGGATGCCGCGCAGAGACTCGGTGGCGGCGTCCTTGAAGGCGTCGTTCACCTCGTCCTTCGTCACCGGCCTCTCCAGCGTGGCCACGAAGTCACAGACCGATACCGTCGGCGTCGGCACCCGGAAGGCCATGCCGTCCAGCTTTCCCGCCAGCTCCGGCATGACCAGCGTCACGGCCTTGGCGGCGCCGGTCGTCGTCGGGATGATGTTCTGGCCGGCCGAGCGGGCGCGGCGCAGGTCCGTGTGCACGGTGTCCAGGATCACCTGGTCGTTGGTGTAGGCGTGGATCGTCGTCAGGAAGCCCTTCTCCACGCCGAACGCGTCGTGGAGCACCTTGACCACGGGGGCGATGCAGTTCGTCGTGCAGGAGGCGTTGGAGAGGACGCTGTGCTTGGCCGGGTCGTAGAGGTGATCGTTGACGCCGAGGACGACGGTCAGGTCTTCGTTCTTCGCCGGGGCGCTGATGATCACCTTTTTGGCGCCGCCACCGTCGATGTGTGCGCGCGCCGCGTTGCCGTCTGTGAAGAATCCGGTGGACTCGATGACGACTTCGATGCCTTCGCTGGCCCAGGGAATGGCGCCGGGATCGCGCTCGGCGAAGACCTTGATCGTCTTGCCGTCGACGGTGATCGAATCGTCCGTCGCGGAAATCTCACCGGCGAACGGGCCGTAGGTGCTGTCGTACTTGAGGAGGTGGGCGTTGGTGTGTGGGCTGGTCAGGTCGTTGACTGCCACGATTTCCAGCTTGTCCGGGTGCAGCTCGCGCATCGCCTTGTAAACCTGGCGGCCGATGCGTCCGAAGCCGTTGATGCCGATGCGCAGGGTCATAGGGCTCCTTTTCCGTGGATCCGGGGCGTGTTCGGCCTCAGTATAGCGGCCCGGATCACGAGCCGCGAACCTGCTAGCTGGCGCGCGCTTCGGCGTATGCCAACGACTGCTCTTCCTGCTGCACCATGCGGCGGAGGCTGGCCAGCGCCCGGAACTGGATGACGCGAACGGCGCCGACGCTTTTGCCGAGCACGTGGGCGACTTCCAGGTAGGGCAGGTCGTCGACGAATCGCATCACTACCACCAGGCGCTGCTCGTGCGGGAGCCGGCTAACGAAGCGCCAGATGCGCTCGCCGCTGCTCTTCGCCTCGCAGGACCATTCCGGCGAAACGAAGCGGTCTTCGTCCTCAAGGGTCTCCGGCAGCTGCGCGTGATGGCCGTTCTTCTGCGCCTTCTTGTAGTTGATCGTCAGGTTGCCGGCGATCCGCAGCAGCCAGGCGATGAACGGCACTCCCCGTTGCTCATAGCGCGGGATGGCCTCAAGCGCTTTCAGGAACGTCTGCGCAGTGAGATCCTCCGCTAGAACCGGATCCCCCGTGAGGAAATACGCGTGCCGGAAGACACGCAGGGCGTGTTGCTCATAGATCTCCCCGAACGCTTCCCGGTCTCCCCGGGCCGCTCGTTCTATGAGCGCGTTGAAGTCGGTCTCGACAGAGGTGGACCGTGGCATGTACCCCTCCCCTTGGGCTCTTAGCACGACGGCTTTCCCTCTGAAACCCAGTCCGCGGGCCTTTCTGGTCTGAGAGACTTGCGGGCTATGTTGCGGGGTTTCAGGTTAAGGATTAGTTTAGGCTGAAGTCTGAATGAAGTCAAGTCATTCTAAAACAAATAATGGCGAATTAGCTTTCTATTATCGCGCGTTGACTTATCAACACTCAGTATCCTAATAATGTCCTGCCTGCAGGATGCACGCAGACACCAGTCACGCACCCAGGACCCAACACGGAGGCCTCATGGAATTCAAGGAAGTTATCGGCCGACGACGCTCCATTCGCTTCTTCGATCCCAAACGGCCCGTCGAACGGGAAAAGATACAGGTCATATTGGAAACGGCGCGTCTCGCCTCCTGCGCCGTCAACGCCCACTGGCTGCGCGCCATCGTCGTAGAGCGCGACAAGATGTCGCCGGAGAAGCTCAATCAGCTCAAGACGCCCGTGGCAGCGTTGACGCTGGACCTGGCGCCGGTTCACATCTACTTCTTCGTCGACCTCGGTACCGTCGCCAGAGTCAAAGGGTCGCGCCTGAAAGAGCTGGTGGACGTCGGCGCGCTCGCTCCTTCCCACGGTTGGAGCCACAAGTTCGTCGACGACTTCGTCTACCCGCAGATCCTCGAGCCGATGACCCGCAACCTCGAGGGCTACGTCCCCGCCGCCTTCGCCGACGCCGGCGGCGCCGCGCAGAACGCGCTCCTCGCTGCCTTCGACGAAGGGCTCGGCGCTTGCCTCAACACGCCCAACCCCGTCCTCACGAAGCAGGTCCTCGGCGTGCCCGATGACTGGATCTCGATGTGGGTGCTGCTCCTCGGCTATCCGGCGGAATCCTGGGAGGCTGGCGGACAGCGACCGCGCCCGGACTTCGAGGAGCTCTACTTCGACGGCGAGTACGGCAAGCCGTTCAAGCGCGACCCCGCCGTGGTCGAGAAGTTGAAGGCGGCGAACATGATCCAGGCGCCCGCGCCGCTGCCCGGCCGCCGCGAAGAGATCAAGAAGCTGACCGAGGAGTTAGGGCTGCCGGAGTAGTGGCCCTCGCCAAGCCGATCGCGGACTACGATACGGTTCAGACCTGGTCCAGCGGTCTCAGCGAGCAGTGGGGCGAGGAGCCCGACATGACGGCCCGCACCAGCGCCCTCGACCGCTTCTGTGACTTCGCCGGCAAGGACCCCGATGTGCTAATCGCCGAGTGCACGCGCGAAGTCGAGAGCGGCAAGCGTATCCGCATCAAGGCGCGGCGCCAGTACAGCGAGCAGATCGCGGAGTTTCAGGCGGCGTCCGGCGGCAGCGCGCGTGAACAGCTCAAGCTGGGCAACACCATCCGTAGCTTCTTCATCCACAACGGCATCTTCATGCAGGCCGGCCTCTCCAGCTAGCTGAGACGGCTCAGCCGCTCCTTTGTGAGCGCGAATTCGGCGAGCACTAGCCGTATTCGTGCGCGTCGTCGTAACACTAGCTCATGTCCCAGCGTCAACGTTTGCGACGGGGATACTATTTCCCTCAACTGGCACGAACGCTCTGTTGGAGTTCAGATATGCAAGAACGAACGAGTTATCATTTCCCGCTGCGCCAGACTGTGGCTCTCGCGGCCAAGCTGATCTTCGTTGGCCTGGCGCTTGGCGTAATCACGCTGGCGATCAGCCCGCTCGCCGCAGCCGTAGTCGGCTGCTTCGTACTCTGGGCTGCCCTGGTACAGACCGTGCGGACGCTCCACGATGAGCAAGACACAAAAGCATCCGAAATCGCAGACATCAGACGAGAGCACAACTCGGTTATCGCCGCGATGGCCTTCGCGATCGGACTGAAAGACGACGTGACGGCCGGTCATGCCCTGCAGGTCAGCGATCTGGCGTCCATCCTCGCCCAGGAGATGCAGGTCGGCCCGGAAGACGTGCAGGTCATCCAGAGAGCCACTCTTCTCGCAGACGTTGGCAAGCTCGAGATCGCCCAGAGCATCCTGTCCAAAGAGGGTGACCTCAGCGAAGACGAGTGGGCGGAGATGCGACGCCACCCCGAACTGGGATCCAGGATCCTGGCGGACGTGCTGCACCTGAGCGACGCTGGCGAGATCGTGCTCGCTCACCACGAACGGTTCGGCGGCACTGGTTACCCTCGCGGCCTCAAGGGTGAGGCCATACCGCTGGGTGCGCGCATCTACGCCGTGGCCGACTCCTACATCGCGATGACGAGCGACCGGCCGCACCGCAAGAAGATGTCGCACGACAAGGCCCGGCGAGAAATTCTCCGTAGCTCCATGACGCAGTTCGACCCCGAGGTCGTAAGTGCCTTCGTCCGCGCCACGGACATGGGTTTGATCGGACCCCCCAGCGATTCCGCGAACGGTGGCGAACTCGCAATCGAGCCCTTCGCCGAAACCACAGTCGTCGAGGCCAGGTTCTTCTAAAGCAGATCCCAGTGCGGTTCGTTGCTCAGGCTATGCGCGTCTAGAAGTCGTTCGCAGAGAAGCGGCTGGGCACGGTCCCCCGACTACCAGCCCATGCCCTTCAGGCCCAACAGCCCGCGGATGTGCTGCACCTCCCCCAGGTGCGTGAACCCGTGTGTCAGGCACATCATGCCGATCGCGTTCTGTACCGGCATCTCGCCCAGCGGCTTCACCGTCGTCATCCGTTCCAGCATTTCGTCGTCTGCCGAGGCCAGGAAAGCGTCCGTCGTCTGCCATACGGCCGTCTGATAGCTGCGCCAGTCGTCCAGCGAGTCGATCCGCAGGCGCTGGGCGTCCTCAAGGCTCATCCCCGTGCCCTGTGCCGTCTTGTGGAGCGCCAGCTTCTCGTACCAGCCACCTTCGATCCAGACCGTCGGCTTGCGCTGCAGCACGAACTGGATGATGTTGTCCTCCGTGCGCACGTAGTGCCAGAGGATGAACGAGACCGGCAGGCCCGTGTCCGTGGCGCGCCAGTGCAGCTGCTCGGGCGAAAGGTCAGTGATCGCCTCGTCGTAGGAGCGATGGAGCTGCTTGAGGCTGCCCCGGATGAATTCGACGGTCGACATAACGTATTCTCCTCGTGAACTGGCCGCCAGCCTATTGCGCCCACAGCGGCATGTCAAGCGTAATATTCAAAGGATGATAATGCACCGAGTGAAGCGACGCCTGCTCCTGACCGGCGTTGTGCTCATCGCTCTCGCCGCGATCGCCTCCGCTTGCGGGTCCGACGAGCCGCCTCCTTCCGGCACGACGCTTGAGCAGACGCTGGGAGTGGACGGCGAGGGCAACCTGGTGGTCGCCGACGGCGAACCGTACACCGTGCGCACAGAGCTCATACAGGCGCAGAGCGACCGCAAGGACCGCCGTCTCTCCCTCGTCGTCTTCCACCAGCTTTCCGGCCTCGGCATCATCGACGAGGAGTCGCCTCTGCGCAGCGAATGGCTCGAAGCCTGTGACTCGACGGTACACGCCGGCGCCTTCCGGCCACAGGAGTCGCTCAGCCTCCACGTCGCCGAGGCGCTCATCGCCCAGGCGAACGTCGTCGATCGCAGCCCTGTCACTCGGGCCCCTGTCGATTTCGCGATCCACACGGGCAGCGCCGTCGACAACGCTCAGTTCAACGAGCTGCGCTGGTTCCTCGACCTGATGGACGGCGTACCGGTCGATCCGGAGAGCGGCGCCGTCGGCTATCAGGGCGTGCAGACCGAGTCGCCGGCCGAGGCCTACGGCGACCTGCTGTCGCTCGCGCAAGAGGCGTTCATCCCGGTCGGGCTCAACTACCCCTGGTACGCCGTCGCCGGCAACCACGACGCCCTCAGTCAGGGCAACTTTCCGATTACCACCAGCGCGGACCAGGTCGCCACCGGAGCGCAGAAGATACTGGCGCTTGGCCCCGCCGCCGTCGCGCAGGCCTGCGCCTCGGGCTCTATCTTCGGGCCGGGCCCATCGGCGGGGCTCCTGGACGATCCCGAGACGATTATCCGCGGCGTCGGTGCCGACCAGAACCGGCGCCTGCTGTCGCGCTCGGAGTGGATCCGCGAACACCTCGACACGGAGACGGAGCCGGGGCCGCCGGGACACGGCTTCACGATGGAGATGGCGGAAGAGGGCCGCGCCTACTACACCTTCGAAGAGGGCGGCATCGTCTTCATCGTCCTCGACTCGGCCAACCCTACCGGCTTTCCGTCCGGAAGCCTCGATCGAGCGCAGTACGAATGGCTCGAGGAGCAGCTGACGGCGAACAGCAGCGTTCATTCTGACAGCGACGGCCAGTCCGTCTCCACGGAGAACGCCGACCGCCTCATGGTGATCGTCAGCCACCACCCGTCAGCTGTCATGACGAACCCCTATCCCGGGGTCGACGGCTCGCCGCGTGTCCTGGGCGAGGAGGTAGAGGAGCTCGTCGGCCGCTACCCGAACGTGATCCTCTGGCTGGCGGGTCACACCGGGCGCAACAGCATCTCGGCGAAGCCCAGCGCCGCCGGGGGAGGCTACTGGGAAGTGACGACGGCCGGCGCGCTCGACTTCCCGATGCAGGGCCGCCTGATAGAGATCGTCGACAACCGCGACGGTACGCTCTCCATCTTCACGACGATGTACGACCTGGCGACGACTGTGAACCCGGGCGACGCCGAGGACGGCACGCCGGAAGACGGGCTCAACCAGCGGCTCCTCGCCGGCGTCGCTCGCCAGCTCGCCTTCCGCGATCCACAGCTCGACCCGGCCGGCCCCGGCCTGGCCCCGAGCGACCGCAACGCCGAGCTTCTGCTGCCGACGCCGTTCGACCTGGTCACGCTGCCGCCTCCCACCGAGCCCCGCTTCTAGTAAGCAGCGAGATGAGGCAGGCGGGGGTCGGCAGCCAATCGTTCCTTCACGCCGGCGCGCGCCCTCCTGTTTCGACATCGGAGGACTGGCGATACTGGTCGCGTTCTAAAGTGGCCACGGTGGCTTCGTTTCGCAAAAACGTCATAACGAGAGGAACATATGTGCGGTTTAGCGTGCGACCTAGAGCCGCGGGGTGCGGCCGTCGAGGTCGACCATCCGTTACAAGCTAGCGCTCTTTTGGGTAGGCAGACGGATCGTGACGACTCCGGCGCACTGCGTAGCTCGCCATGCGCATCTTCTTGGCGTCGATCGCATCCATGGGCTCCGCGAAACTACTCAGAAGGCCCCGGAGACTAGCGACCTCACTCTGGACGGCGGGGAGATCGCCGAACTCCGTTAGCTGAGCCATCTCTGCCTCGATCACGGCCGGTGCCTTCTTGAACTGCCCGTCCCGGTTCAACGTCAGGGCTTCTTCCCGGGCCCTGGCTGCTCTCACTCTCGCGACCTGGCCAATGACGGATTCGTTCAGCGGGCTCAGGAGGCTCGTGCCGTCACTTGCGGCGACAGCCGCCTCGTCGACAGTCGTCTGCTCCTGACCATCCAGATCCGTCCACGCCAGGGTCGCCTGCAAGGTGAGCGGCCCCTCGAAGGTTTCGGGGATCTCGAGAGCGAAGCAGAGATCGATCGTGCTGCCTTCGGCGAGGTCGCCCAGGTCGAACGCCTCGTGCGACGTGGGGAGTCCGTTTATACAGTCGATTCGAATCGACTGCGGTGCAGCAATGCGGACCTTGGCCGAGCGCGCGATGGTCGCCAGGATCTCACCCAGTTCGCTGGTCAGGAAGTCTGGAATTTGGCGCGCCTGCTCGATGAAGTAGAAGTGTCCGCTTCCAGCCTCGGCCATGCTCGCCATCAGCAGCTCATCGAAGTCGCGACCGACCCCGAACGTACTCGTTCCAACGCCGCGCTGTGCGAGCTCGCGGACGTGGGCCAAGATCTGCGCGTGGTCGACCAGGCCCTGGTTCGCGAGGCCGTCCGAAAGAAGAAGAACCCTTTGAATGCGACCCTCGGCGTCTGCGCTAACCTCCTCGGCGCCAGCGGTCCACCCGCCGAACAGGTCGGTACTGGCGCGGGCCTCGAGCTCGTCGAGGGCCGAGTAGAGGAGTTGGCGGTGGGCGTCCGTGACGAAGCCGGATCGCACCGGCGTGATTACCTCGTCGTCATAGGCGACGAAGGCGCAGCGGTCGGTGTCGCGCAGGAGCGCCACGACTCGCTTCGCGGCTTCCCTGGCGAGCGCGATCTTTTCGCCGCCCATCGATCCGCTGCGGTCGAGTACGAGCGCGATATCGAGGGGCGGCCGGGGGGCTGCCTGCGGCTTGCGCGGTACCTCGATCCGCAGCCAGGCGTAGCGAGTCAAGTCACCCGGACTGTAAGTCCTCCGGTCTAGCTGTAGCGAAATCTTCATTGGGGCTCTCCTTCTGCCAGGATGCGCCTGGCCTCTTTGATCAGTCTTGCAATGCGGGGGTCCGTGCGGGCGCCACGGCGCCTTATATGCAGCTCAACGTCCGCCGATAAGGAGTAGCGGACCCAGGGCTCGCCAACGTGGCTCTGGCTGCGTCTGACGGGCTCTGGTGGCAGGGTGTGCGGGTCGCTGACGATTCCACTCAGACTTGCGAGGTACTGTGCGGCTGACCCGCGTGCAGCTTCGGGCGTTGCGTCCGGCGAGGCGTCGACGGCCAACCGATCCCGTATCTCGTCGAGCGAGAGGCGAGCTTGCTGGAAGCGCTTGATTGTCTCGAGGCGCTCCAAGTGTTCAGGACCGTAAGCTGCCCCTCGACCGGAGCTCTCCGGTGGTGGCAATAGGCCAAGCTCGACGTAGT
>JADFKG010000196.1 GCA_022565075.1 Chloroflexota bacterium
GACGACGTAGCGGCCGTCCTCCGCGACGCGTACAGCAAGGCGATCTTCACGAACGGCCTCGGCCCCGACGCCTTCAAGAGCCTCAAGAAGTTCGAGTCCGAGGTCGTCGCCATGACCGCCGGTCTGCTCGGCGAGCCCGAGGCCATCGGCAACATGACCTCTGGCGGCACGGAGAGCATCCTGATGGCCGTGAAAACGGCCCGCGACCGGGCCCGCGAGGAGAAGGGGATCAGCGAGCCCGAGATGGTGATTCCGCTCAGCGCCCACCCGGCGTTCGACAAGTCCGCGCAGTACCTTGGCGTCAAGGCCGTCCACGCTCCGCTGGGCGACGACCTGCGCGCCGACGTCTCGGCGATGCAAGAGGCGATCACTCCGAACACAGTGCTCATGGTCGGCTCGGCGCCCAACTTCCCGTTCGGCACGATCGACCCGATCCCGGAGATCGCCGCTGCGGCCTCCGAGCGCGATATCCCCTGCCACGTTGACGCCTGTGTCGGCGGCTTCCTGCTCCCCTTCTGGGAGCGGTTGGGCAACGAGGTGCGGCCGTGGGACTTCCGCGTGCCGGGCGTCAGCTCAATCTCGGCGGACTGCCACAAGTACGGCTACGCAGCCCGCGGCGCCTCGACGATCATGTACCGCGATCCCGCCTACCGGCGCTACCAGTTCTTCGCCGTGACGGACTGGCCCGGCGGCCTCTACGGCTCGCCGACGATGACCGGCAGCCGGCCTGGCGGTGCGATCGCCGCGGCCTGGGCCTGCATGAACTACCTCGGCGAGGCGGGATACAAGCGGCTCGCCGAGAAGATCGTCGGGGCGACGAAGGATCTGCAGGACGGCATCCGCGCTACCCCCGGCCTCAAGATCCTCGGCGATCCCGACGTCAGCCTCTTCGCCGTCGGCTCCGACGAGTTCGACATCTACGTCTTGTCCGAGGCGCTCAACGCGCGCGGCTGGTTCCCGGACCGCCAGCAGCTGCCGCCGAGCCTGCATTTCATGGTGACGCCCGCTCACGCCCCTATCGTCGACGAGTTCCTGACGACGCTGCGAGAAGCCGTCGACGACGTGCGCGAGAAGGGTGGCGAGTCCACGGGCGCCGGCGTCTACGGCTCGGTCGTGGGACTGAAGGACCGCGGCATGGTGCGCAACGTAATCATGGACTTCATCGACGGCCTCACCCGGGAGCGGGAAGAGGCGCAGTGACCACGGCGCTCGTCCGTCAGCGGTCGCTCGCCTCCCGCATCTGGTCACACGCAGTCGACGCGGTCTTTCCCCCGCGCTGTGTCTCCTGCCGCACCTTCGGCCGCTTCATCTGCGACGATTGCCTGGCGCAGATGGTGCGGGCTGAGCACCCTCGCTGCGGCGTCTGCTGGAAGCTGAGCGCCGACAGCCGTTGCCAGCACTGCCGACACGAGCAGCCGGCGTTCACCGCCGTCCGCGCCGTCTACGCCTTCGGCGGCCCGGCACGAGACCTGATCCACGCACTCAAGTACAGCGGTGTCTCTGCCGTTGCGCCGCTGATGGGCGAAGATATGGCGGGCCTGCTGCTGCACTGGGCGCCGGGCGTCTCAGCGATCGTGCCGGTGCCGATGGCGGGCCTTCGTCAGCGCCGCCGCGGCTACAACCAGTCAGAACTCCTGGCGCGGGAGATCGGTCGCTTCACCGCCATCCCGGTCGCCGGGCGGGCGATCGTGCGCCGGGCGGGTCCGTCCCAGGTGGAGCAGCCGGACGAGGCGGCGCGGCGCGCCAACGTCAAAGACGCCTTCGCGGCCGGGCGCGGGCCCGTCGGCGACAGCGTCCTGCTCGTCGATGACACGATGACGACCGGCGCAACGCTCGACGCCTGCGCCCGCGTCCTCAAAAGTGCGGGCGCGGAACGAGTCTACGGTCTGACGTTTGCGCGAGAGGACTTAAAGGCCCTGGCGAACGGCGGTTGAGACGGCGTTCACAAGCGGCATACAATCGATCTCAGAAAGAGGTAATAGCGAAGGAGCCCGGATGGACGTCATCTTCCGCGGACAACACCTGACGATCAGCGATCGCTTCCGCAAGTACGCGGCCGACCATCTCGCGCGCATCGAGCGGCACCTGCCGACGGCGGAGCACGCCATCGTCGACGTGCGTCGTGAGGCGAAGAGCGGCGAGGGCCGTTTCGTCGTGCAGGTGACGATCGACGCCAACGGCACCTACCTCCGCGCGGAAGAGCGTAACCACGACATGGAAGCCGCCGTCGACGCCGTCGCCCACGTGCTCGACCGGCAGGCCAAGCGGTTCAAGGAACGCAAGATCTTGCGTAGCGAGCGCCGCGTGAGCAAGGAAGATCGTCTGCCCGATACCGGGTCGCCCGAGGACGAGGACGAGCGGTTGCCGCCCGACGCCGAGATCGTCGCCGGCCGCGTCGTGCGCATCAAA
>JADFKG010000197.1 GCA_022565075.1 Chloroflexota bacterium
CACCGAAGTAGAAGCCGAGATGTCACGCTACAAGATCGCGCACCCGAAGGACGCCGAGGCCCGGACGTCGCTGCCGCGCTTCACCGGCGGCGCCGTCGGCTTCCTCGCCTACGATGTGGTCCGCCACTTCGAGCCCCGCGTGCAGGTGCCCGCCGACGATCCGCAGGGCCTGCCCGAGGCGCTTTTCATGTTCGTCGACGCCCTGCTCGTCTTCGACCACATCAAGCACGCGATCAAGGTCGTCGCCCACTGCCGCCTCGACGGCGACGTCGAGGCATCGTACCGCCAGGCCTGCCAGCGCATCGAGGAGCTGGCCAAGCGCCTCAACCACGCACTGCCGGCCAGCCCCTACCAGACGGCGCTCCACCACGCCCAGGGCGAAGTAACCTCGAGCGTTACCCGCGAGCGCTACTACGAGATGGTCGAGCAGGCGAAGCAGTACATCGTCGCCGGCGACGTCATCCAGGTCGTACCCTCACAGCGACTCTCGCGGGAGACGGCCGCGCACCCGTTCTCGATCTACCGCGCGCTGCGCATGGTGAACCCGTCGCCGTACATGTACTACCTGGCGATGGGCGACGCGCACATCATCGGCGCCTCGCCGGAGATGCTCGTCCGCGTCGAGGACGGCGTCGTCGAGACGCACCCGATCGCCGGCACGATGCCGCGCGGCCGCGACCCGGAGGAGGACGACGCTATCGCCGAGCGACTGGCCAGCGATGAGAAAGAGCGCGCCGAGCACGTCATGCTCGTCGACCTCGGCCGCAACGACATCGGCCGCGTCAGCCGGCCGGGCACGGTCAACGTCAAGGACTTCATGATCATCGAGCGCTATTCACACGTCATGCACCTCGTCTCGCGGGTCACCGGGCAACTCAAGGACGGCATGTCCGCCTACGACGCCCTGCGCGCCTGCTTCCCCGCCGGGACGCTCAGCGGCGCACCCAAGATCAGGGCGATGGAGATCATCAGCGAGCTCGAGCCGATGCGCCGCGGGCCCTACGGCGGCGCCGTCGGCTACTTCGACTTCTCCGGCAACATGGACACCGCGATCACCATCCGCACGATCGTCCACAAGGACGGCGTCGCGCACATCCAGGCCGGCGGCGGCATCGTCTACGACAGCGTGCCGGACAGCGAGTTCCAGGAGACGCTGACCAAGGCCGGCGCCACACTCCAGGCGATCGACGATGCCGAAGCGATGGAGCAGTCAACGCTAACGGGAAGCCTGGGCTACTGATGGGCGCGCTTGCACCTCTCAGAAGGTCAGGCTTCAGCCTGACTGACGGCCCGCTCGTCAACCAGCGTCCGCGTAGGGGCGCATCGCCATGCGCCCGGCGGCGAGGGGTGGGGCGCTGATGGGCGCGCTCGACGGCAAAGTCGCCATCGTCACCGGCGCCGGCTCCGGCATCGGCCGGGCGATCTCGCTCGGCTTCGCCGCCGAAGGTGCCTCAGTCGCCATCGCCGACATTGACGCGGCCAGCGCCGATGCAGTAGCGAAGGAGATCGGCGACGGTGCGCTGGCGCTCACCTGCGACGTCGCGGACTCGGCTCAAGTCGAGGCGATGGTGGCGGCTACGGTCGAGCGCTTCGGACGAGTCGATATCCTGATCAACAACGCGGGCCGGGCGCGCGGCGGCCCCGTTTCCCGCATGAGCGAGGAAGATTGGGACAGCGTCTTCGCCACGAATGTGCGCGGGACGTTCCTCTGCTCACGCGCAGTGCTGGGGAAGATGATCCCGCAACGCTCGGGCGTCATCGTCAACACGGCCTCGGGCATCGGCATACGGCCGCGGCCGTACATGGCTGCATACGGCGCATCCAAAGCTGCCGTCATCCACTTCACGGAGTCGCTGGCGCTGGAGGTCGCGCGCTACGGCATCCGCGTCAACGCCTTCACGCCCGGCGTCACCGACACGCCGTTCTGGCGCGCCTTCCGCACCGAAGAAGACGTCGCCGAGGCGTTCCGCCTGGGTGAGGTCGGCCAGCCGGAGGACCTCGTGCCGACGGTGGTCTTCCTGTGCAGCGACGCCTCGCGCGAGATATCCGGCGCCACCATCCCCCGTCAGATCTTCGTCGCGAAGGGAGACGTAGAATGATCGTCCTGCTCGACAACTACGACTCGTTTACCTACAACCTCTACCAGTACCTCTGCGAACTGGGCGCCGAGATCGAGGTCGTTCGCAACGACCAGGCGACCGTGGAGGACATCGCCGCCATGGGCCCGCAGAAGATCGTCGTCTCGCCCGGGCCGCGCACGCCGAAGGACGCCGGCATCAGCGTGCCGCTGATCCGCCACTTCGCGGGACGGCTGCCGCTGCTCGGCGTCTGCCTCGGCCACCAGGCGATCGGCGAGGCGTTCGGCGGCGAGACCGTCAGCGCCGGCGAGATCGTCCA
>JADFKG010000059.1 GCA_022565075.1 Chloroflexota bacterium
TCTACGCCGGCACACGCGCCGACCTCGACTACCGCGTAGACGGCCTACGTGACTTCATCATGCGCGACCCGTTCGGCTTCCGCTTGCGCTTCGCTTCGGCGCTCACGTAGTCTGAAGCCGCAATGTCGACCCCAACACAGAAAGTCCAGGCGCAGCTACAGAAGGTACCGTGGCTTCGCGGCCGCGGACCCGTCTCCTACGACTACGGAAAGTGGGTGGACGCCACGCACGGCGTACTCCAGCTCGTCTACGGCGCGGACTCCGCGGAGGCCGCCGGATTCCTGGAGATCGTCGGCGAAGGCGCCGAAGCCCGCGGCTGGGGACTACCCCTGGCGCCCGACAACCAGTGGGGCATGCAGCACCGCCTGGAGCGTGCCGAAGCCTACCTGCAGTCGCTCGTTGGCGAGACGCAGCCCGCCGGCTAGTCGCCGGCCTTGACGCGCACCGCCGTGGCGATCAGCTCGGTCGCCTGATCCAACGTAAAGTGCGATGTGTCGATCGTCAGGTCGTACAGGCACGGATCCTGAACGTCGACCTTCCAGAACTTCTTGTAGAACGCCTCGCGCGCGCGGTCGCCTTCGTCCACGCGCCGCTTCGCTTCCTCCATGCCAATTCCCTCCCGCTCGGCGAAGCGCTGGTAGCGCAGCTCCTTCGGCGCCACGCAGAGCACGTGAAGCGCCCGCGGCAGATCCGCCAGGATCATCTGGCTCCCACGGCCGAGGATGACGATACGGCCGCTCGCCGCCAGCTCCGTGATGATGGCAGCGACCGTGTCCAGGTACGTCTGGTCAGAGAGGTCTTTCTCTTCCTCGCCCAGCCCCACCTCCGCGTAAGAGCGTGAGAGTACCGCCTCCAGGCTGCCCGGACCGGCCAGAGGATCCGCGCCTGATGCGGCAGACCGCTCGAGGATCGTGTTGATCACGCCCACAACGCGCTGACGGAAGCTGCCGTAGCGCTCATCGTGCTCGGCGACGACGCCGACGGACACGCCACAGCGCTGCGCGGCCTGCACCATCAACTGCTGGTCGACGAAGTCGATATCGAGGAGAGAAGCGACCCGCGGGCCCACTTCACGAGCGCCGCTGGCGGTCCTGCCGATGAGGGTGATTACTGGCATTTAAGCACCTGTTTCCGTCCCGCGCATCGTGTGCAATCAGTATAGTCGCGCTGGCCTGTCCGTCAACGCCCGCCGGATGACCTCACGTTCGGGGCCGAAGACGATCTCGATACGGTCCCCGTCCTGCGGAATGTAACCCTCATAGTCCGTGAGGCGCTTGCCGTTGACGAAGACCTGAACCACTCCCTCGGTCCCATCCGGGCACTCGTCGCCGTTCTTGTACGTCTCGCTGTGGCCGGGGATCTGTATCTCATCGCCGTCCAGCTTCCCCCCGCCAACTTTGAAGAAGTTCTGGAGGTTAGAGCCCTGGCCTTCTCCTGCGGGAGAGAACGGGTGCTGATGCATTATGCCGTCGCTGTGCGTTCCGGGGCTGCCGGCCACCGCTTCGAACGAGTCGATAGCTGGTTGCATCTCTCCGCAGATGAAGATCTCGTACGCCGCGTGCCAGTGATCGCCGATGCGCGGCCCGGCGGCCGCATCGTCGCCGGGCACCGGCGAAGCGCTGGGCGAAGGTGCGGTGGCACGGCTGTCTTCGAACACCGCGGCAACGACGATGGCGACGAACGCCACCACCAGCCCGGCCGGCAAGACGACCCGCAACAACCGCCTGAACTCAGCCTCGTTCAGAGGCCACCCTCCTTACTGCACGGTCAGATTGCCGGTGATCGTCTCCCTGCGGAAGTCATCCCGGAAGACGTACTCGCCTTCCTCATCGAGTTCGAAGATCAGCTCGCCCGTCTCCCCCGGCAGGATATCCTCAGACAGGATATCGTCGTCGGTCTCGTATACGCCATCTGGCCCGGCGATGCGAATGTTGTGCACGAACTCGCCCAGGTTGGTCATGTTCAGCTTCACCTTCGTGCCCGCGCCGATCACCAGAGCATCGGGTACGTATCCGTCGTCCTGCATGACGATGTCCATCTCCACGTCGAAATCATCAGCGGGCGCCGGCGTCTCAGTCGCGGCGACTTCAGTGATCACGATAGTACCGGTCGTCGTAATCACAGTCGGATCCCGGAACTCCATGTTGGCGCCGTTGTCGAAGCGCACGACGAGGAAGCCACTCTCACCCGGCTGCAGGATGTCGCCCAGGCCAGCCTCCGTGGGATCGCTGCCGTCCGGCACGACGGCGAAGTCGTCGATCGTACCGTACTCACCGTCGAAGCCCACGATGCGCAGACCGTGTGAAACCTCGTCGGCGTTGTGCACGATGATCTTGACCACTTCGCCGGCGTCCAGCGAGATGGACGATGGCGTAAACGTCGTCGACGCCTCATCAGCGTCATCGGGCTGGTCGATCGTGATCGTGACTTCCCTGGTCGCTAGCTCTTCCGGAATGACGATGCGGTCGTCCAGCTGCACCTGCTCTTCAGGCGGACCGAAGACGATCCGCAGGAGGTCGCCATCCTTCGGAAGGAAGCGCGTGTAGTCCTGGATCTTGACGCCGTTGGCGAAAACCTGTACCTCGCCGATCGTTCCGTCCGGGCACTCGTCGCCGTTCTTGTACGTGTCTGCGCTGCCCGGCATGCGAACCTCGTCGCCGTCCAGCTTGCCGCCACCGTAGCCGAACCACTTTGTGAGCCGCGCACCCGCGCCCTCTTCCGATTGCTGGAAGGGGTGGATGTGAATGATGCCGTCGGCGTGCGTGTGCACGCCCCGACCTTCCCACGTCGGGGCCGGCGGCTGCTTCTCGCCGCAGATGTAGTACGTATACGGGGCGTGCCAGTGGTCCACGCCGATCCTGGGCGCGCCCGTCGCCGAACGCACGACAAACAGAAGGCCCAGGACACCGAAGACGACGAAGATGATCGCCACCACCGGCACCCACGGCGGAAGATAGATGCTCCTGATGCGCTGGAAGAAGCCCTTTTGCTCGCTGGGAGTGCCGGCACGCCGGTCGCGCGCTGAGCGCATGCTACCGCTGCGCCAGAAGTCCATCGGCGACACTTCCCCACCCCCAACGGCCGCGCGCGTGCGCTCTCGCCGGCTGGCCTTGCCGGAGTCCTCCGGCTGTTCGTCCGCCGTCTCCGGCTGGTCGTCCGCCGTCTCCGGCTGGTCATCCACCGTCTCCGGCTGGTCATCCACCGTCTCCGGCTGGTCGTCCACCGTCTCCGGCTGGTCGTCCACTACATCCGGAACGTCGCTCTCGGCCCCGCTGTCCCCGCCGGAGACGTCGCCCCGGGAGAGGTCATCCTTGCCGGCGCTGTCTGCCGGCCGGTTGTTGGCGTCCTTGCGGTCACGTCGCCGGCCGCGCCTCCGCCTCTTGCCTTGCTCTTCTTCCGCCAATCGCTCGTCCTTTCGCCTTAGCTCAACCGGCCCGCTCGGCGCTGGGCGCGCCTCTCAGCCGCTGGTCCATCTCGTTTACCGCTCTCACGTTGGCGTCCTCGCTGGGATCGGCCGCCGTGGAGAACCAGGCCTCCAGTATCTCGCCAGCCAGCGTCTCCGTCGTGGAACGCAGACTCAGGCAGAGAACGTTCGCCTGGTTCCAGGCCTTGGCGCCGCGAGCTGTCTCGGCGTCGCCGCAGAGCGCCGCGCGAACGCCCGGCACCTTATTGGCGGCGATCGAAACGCCTGTCCCCGTCCAGCAGAACAGCACGGCCTCCGCCACGTTACCCGATGCCACCGCCTGCGCGACTTCACCCGCCACCACCGGCCAGGCGGCGGCAGCGCTCTCATCGCGGAGCGGACCGAACAGCTGGACGTCGAAACCGCGACCTCGCAGCTCCTGCTCAACGAAGTCGGTAACGTGCGACCGTTCGTCGCTGCCCAGCGCAATACGCAATTTACTCTCCATACCTACGGGTCCGCCGGCGCATCCGCGCCCGCATCAATTATAGGCAACCGTTAGGTTATACGGCAAAGAGAGCCGCACGGTTGCCCACGCCTATAATGAGCCGATGACCAGTCCTACAGATCCGTTGGACTCCCTTCTGGCCGACATCCAGCCGCAGGACCGTGCCCGCATCGAAGACCTCCTCTCCCGCAAGTGGAGCCTTCCAGGCGAGCACCCCGTGTCAGCACTCGACGGACTGGCGCTCGGCGACTGCCGGACGGTCGCCATCCTCGGCCCCAAGAACGCCGTTGGCTCCCGCTACTTCCAGCTCTTCCTCGCCGATTCGGCGGGCCGGCTGGCGGATGGTGCGCTGGCCCTGGGCCTTCACAACTCGGGGGCCTACCCGGGCTTCAACTGGATCGAGATGTCCCAGTACCAGGAGAGGCCGCGCTTCGGCGAGAGGGAACTCTCGCTCTGGGACTCCGGCCTCGACAAACCCCTCTTCCAGGCGCTGAGCGGCCTCGTCCCCGCCGGCGGCCACCTGATGGTCGAGTACGACTCGCCCGGCCACCGCGCCACGGAGCGCATCCTCACGCTGCGCTACCCTGTCGCCGCCTCGCCCATCGGCTTCCGCATGTTCGGCGCCGGCGTCCGCTCCTACCGTGACTGGTACATCGCCGAGGGCGGCCGCGAGGGCCCGCGAAAGCTGCAGGGGTTCAAGCCCCTGAACGCCGAGATCGCCGCCGAGAAGACCGCGGCGCTGCGGGCAGAGCTGGAAGAGATGCTGGCGTCACCGCTAGATGACGGCCACGGTCAATGGGGCCAACTGGCACGGACGCTCGGTCGCCGGGTGCTGGACAATCTCCCCCATACTTAGGTTTCGTATGAAACGCGCTTGAAGCATCGCCGTTCTTGACAGCGGCGACTGTGGACAAGCACAATCACGGGCGGAGCCCCATGCCCCTGACAGGCGTCCCGGAGGTCGTCCACGAGGGTCGCTCGCCCGGTTCATTCCGGACTTGTAGCTCCCTTATCACCATGTTACAGCGGAGGTTTGTCCACCCATGCTAACAGTCAGCGTAATCAAAGCAGACATCGGAGGCTTCGTCGGCCACTCAGCCTCCCACCCCGACATCCTCGCCCTCGGAAAGGAGATGCTGACCCAGGCCAAGCAGAAAGGGCTCCTGATCGACTCGCACGTCAGCAACTGCGGCGACGATATGTTCCTGATCATGACCCACGATCGCGGCGAGGACAACGAAGAGATCCACAAGCTGGCCTGGGACACGTTCATCGCCGGCACCGAAATCGCCAAGAAGCTGAAGCTCTACGGCGCGGGTCAGGACCTCCTCACCGACGCCTTCAGCGGCAACATCAAGGGCGCCGGCCCCGGCTCCGCCGAGATGGAGATCGAGGAGCGCCCCAGCGAGCCGATCATCGTCTTCATGGCCGACAAGACCTCGGCGGGCGCCTTCAACCTGCCCCTCTACAAGATGTTCGCCGACCCCTTCAACACACCCGGCCTCATCATCGCCGAGCCCCTGCACCAGGGCTTCCGCTTCCAGGTACAGGACGTCCAGGAGCACAAGCAGATCGAACTAGACGTCCCGAACGAACTCTACGACCTGCTCGTCTTCATCGGCGCGCCGTCCCGCTACGCCATCAAGCGCATCTACAACCGCATGACCGGCGAGATCGCGGCCGTCTCCAGCACCGACAAGCTCTCCCTGATCGCCGGGCGCTACGTCGGCAAGGACGACCCGACGATGGTCGTGCGCTGCCAGGGCAACTTCCCCGCCGTCGGCGAGGTGATCGAACCGTTCACCACTCCCTGGCTCGTCGAAGGCTGGATGCGTGGCTCACACAACGGCCCACTGATGCCAGTAGCGCTCAGGGACGCCCACCCCAGCCGCTTCGACGGCCCGCCGCGGATAGTCGCCCTCGGCTTCCAGCTGGCCGACGGCAAGCTCATCGGCCCGCGAGACCTCTTCGACGACCCCGGCTACGACCACACCCGCCAGGAGGCCAACCACATCGCCGACTTCCTGCGCAAGCACGGCCCGTTCGAGCCACACCGCCTGCCGCTGGATGAGATGGAGTACACCACGATGCCGGCAGTGGCCGCCAAGCTCGCAAAGCGCTGGACGGACCTGGCGGGCGAGGGCGGCAAGAAGAAGATCATGGCCGCCCCGATCGCCGAAGTCGAATAACCAAAACGCCAGAAAGCACGGGCGGAGGGCGCATGTCCTCCGCCCGTTCGTATCGACCCGAGTCCTGCGCAGGACGGAACCTTCTCACCACCCCATCCGTCTGATGGGTAAGTAAGAGAAAGGAACGTTCCAACATGACCAAGCTCATACCTTTCGGATCGCTGATCACGCTAGTCATCGGCGGCATCGGCGTCTTCGCCGTACTGACCGTCGCTGGCGTGTTCGATGACGACGACCCCCAGGCCAGAGGCGAAGGCGTATCGGCGGTCTGTGCCGAGGGTTTCGAGGACTGCATCGACACTATCGTCGTTAACGACGGCGACGGCGATGACGACGCCTCCGGGTTGCCGCCGGTCTTCCGCGACGACCTCACGCAGACCTGCGCCATCGGCACCGCCGACTGCAGCGACCCCCCGCTTGAAGCCGGCGATGACGTGGGCCCACTCCCGCCAGTCGACGGTGTCTTGCCCGAGCCCGACAGGACCGACGACGAGGTCCTGGCGATCGAAGCCGCCTTCGCCGCGCTCGAGGCGATGGACGGGCCGCCGTCAAACGAAGTCGAGGTCAGCGGCGTCCGGGCCACCGACTGGTCCGACGCCTGCCTCGGTGTCGAGACCCCGGGCATCGCCTGTGCCCAGGTCATCACCCCCGGCTACATCGTTTTCCTCTCGGGCGCCGGCGGCGACTACGAGTTCCACACCGACACCAACGGCAACGCCATCTTCGCGCCGTACTAACAGCCTTCGAATCGTCGAACCCGCTGGCCGGGCGGGGGCGTCCTCCCTCGCCCGCGTCCGGTGCTTGCCCGCCCGGTGCTATCCTTGGCGCATGCCGAAGCTCCTCATCGCCACGAATAACCCCGGCAAGGCCGCCGAGCTGCGCGTCCTCCTCGAAGGCTGCGGCTGGCAGATCGTCACGCCCGCTGACCTCGGCCTCGAACTCAACGTCGAGGAAGACGGCGAGACGTACGAAGAAAACGCCCGCAAGAAGGCGCTCGCCGGCGCGAAGGCAAGCGGACTCGTCACCCTGGCCGACGACTCGGGCATCGAGATCGCCGCGATGGGCGGCGAACCGGGCCTCCATTCTGCCCGCTTCCTCAGAGACGACGCCTCGTACAGCGAGCGCTTCGCCGAGATCGATCGCCGGCTCGCGGGCCTGCCGCAGGAGCAACGCGGCTGCCGTTTCGTCTGCGTCATGGCCGTCGCCGATCCAGTCTCCGGCGAGACGAAGACGGCGGAAGGCGAAATCAGCGGCCTCGTCGCCGACCGGCCGCGCGGCGAAAGCGGCTTCGGCTACGACCCGATCTTCTGGGTGCTGAACCACTCGGCAACGATGGCCGAGCTACCGCAGCACGAGAAGAATATAATCAGCCACAGGGCCCGTGCGGCCGCCATCGCCCGCCAGACCCTGCGAGAGCTACTTTATGTCCACCGAAAAGACGACCCCTCCTACGCCCGCCTCTGAGACGGCGGCCCCCGCCGACACTCTCGGCCGGCCCCTGCGCGACCTGCGCATCTCGGTCACCGACCGCTGCAACTTCCGCTGCCCCTACTGCATGCCCAAGGAGGTGTTCGGCCGTAAGTACAAGTTCCTCCCTCGGTCCGAACTACTGACCTTCGAGGAGATCACCCGCCTCGCCGGCATCTTCAGCGCGCTCGGCGTGCGCAAACTGCGCCTCACCGGCGGCGAGCCGACGATCCGTCGCGGCCTGCCCAAGCTCGTCCGGATGCTGTCGGCAGTCGACGGCATCGAAGACCTGGCGATGACCACGAACGCCTCCCGCCTGACGGCGATGGCGCCCGAACTGCGCCAGGCCGGCCTGCGGCGCGTCACCGTCAGCCTGGACTCGCTCGATGACGCCCGCTTCCGGGAGATGAGCGGCGCCGAGTTCCCGGTAGATCTCGTCCTCGAGGGGATCGAGGCGGCGCGCCGCGCGGGGCTTCTGCCGGTCAAGATCAACGTCGTCGTCAAGCGCGGCGTCAACGAGGACGACGCGCTGGCGATCGCGCGGCGTTTCCGGGGGCCCGACTACATCGTGCGCTTCATCGAATACATGGACGTCGGCACCACGAACGGCTGGCGCACGGACGACGTCGTGCCGGCGGCCGAGATCATCGACACGATCGGCCGCGAGCTGCCGCTGGAGGCGATCGACCCCAACTACCGCGGCGAGGTCGCGCGGCGCTGGCGCTACGCGGACGGCAAGGGCGAGGTCGGCTTCATCGCCTCGGTCACGGAGCCGTTCTGCGGAGACTGCACGCGCGCCCGCCTGTCGGCCGACGGCCAGCTCTACACCTGCCTCTTCGCGGTCAAGGGCCACGACCTGCGCCAGCTCCTGCGCGACGGCGCCAGCGACGAAGAGATCGAGGCGTTCCTGCGCGGCCTCTGGTCGCGGCGCACGGACCGCTATTCGGAGCAGCGCACGGAGAAGACGGCGACGCGACGGCACAAGGTCGAGATGTCGTACATCGGCGGATGACTCGATGACCGAAGAAGGCGCGCTCTCACACCTGGACGACGCCGGCCGGCCGCGCATGGTCGACGTCTCCGCCAAGCCACAGACAGCCCGCGAGGCGGTGGCGCGCGGCAGCGTCTTCATGTCCGCCGAGACGCTGCGCCTGGCGGTCGGCGGCGGCGCCAAGGGCGACGTGCTGACGACGGCTCAGATCGCCGGCGTCATGGCCGCCAAGCGCACCCACGACCTGATTCCCCTCTGCCACCCGCTGCCGCTGTCGGGCATCGACGTCTCGCTGGAGCCGGACGAGCAGCGCGGCTCCGTGGAGATCACGGCCACGGTCAGGACGACTGCGCAGACCGGCGTCGAGATGGAGGCGCTGACAGCGGTAAGCGTCGCCGCGCTCACCGTCTACGACATGCTCAAGGCGGCCCAGAAAGACATGCGCATCGGCGACATCAGGCTCGTCCGCAAGACCGGCGGCCAGTCCGGCGACTACCAGGCAGACTGAGCGACGGGCCGCCTCACGCCTTCGGCTTCCGCTTCGGCTTCCGCTTCGGCTTCGGCTTCGGCTTCGGCTTCGGCTTCGGCTTCGGCTTCGGCTTCGGCTTCCGCTTCGGCTTCGGCTTCGGCTTCAGCTTCGGCTTCGGCTTCGGCTTCCGTTCCGCCTTTGGCTTCGGCTTCTCCGCCAGCTTCTGCAGCCCCGCCACCTCCTCAAGCGTCAGTGCTCGCGTCCTGCCCAGCCGCAGCTGTCCCAGGTCGATCCCGGCGAACGTCTGACGGCGCAGGTCCATCACGTGGTGGCCCAGATAGGCCATCATCCGCCGGATCATCCGGTTCCGGCCCTCCTTCACCGTGATCTCGATTATCGAGCTGCGCTCGCCGCGCGATATGATGCGCGCCTTCGACGGCGCCGTCGGGCCGTCGGGGAGCGGTATCCCGCGCTCGATCGCCACGATGTCCTCGGCCATCGGCCGCCCCTCGACCCGCGCCACGTACACCTTCTCCACGCCTCGCGACGGGTGCGTCAGGCCGAACGCCAGGTCACCGTCGTTCGTGAAGAGCAGCGCGCCTTCGGTGTCGAAGTCCAACCGTCCGACGGGCTCGACGCGGACGGTCAGGTGCTTCACGAGATCGAGGACGGTCTGGCGGTCGCGCGTATCGCTGCGGCCGGTGATGTAGCCCCGCGGCTTGTTCAGCAGGTAGTACGCCCTCGCCGGCTGGTCCGGCAGCGCCCGCCCCTTGATCGTTACGACGTCAGACTCCGGGTCGACAGGCGTGGTCACGACGGCGACCTCGCCGTTGACGGTGACCTCGCCGGCGACGATCATCTCCTCCGCCTTGCGCCGCGACGCCACACCGCGCTGGGCGATCAGCTTCGCCAGTCTCATGCGGGCCGGCGCGGGCCCCGTCGCCGGTCTCCCCTCACACGCCTCACTCGCTCTCGCGCTCGCTCTCGCGCTCGAGGAGCAGCTCCGTGACGGCCCGCAGCGCCTCGTAGGCGTAGACGACGTACTCCAGCGGGTGCAGGTCGAGCGCCTTCATCTTCTCGTCCCGCAGAGCGACCGGATCGGCGATCTCCATGTCGCTCTCAGGCAGGTCGTGGCGCATCTCCAGCTCGTACAGCTCGCCGTCCTGGGCGAGCACAACGCAGCCGCGGTCCGGCGACTCCACGGCCGGTGCGTCGATCTCGATCCCGTACGAAAAGAAGGCACCGGGAAACGGTGGGAACGGGTCGAGAAGAGCGCACGATTCGCCCAGCAGGCGGCGCAGCCGGTCCGCCGCCCGTTCCAGCGCATCGTCTGCTTCGTTTTTGAACCGAAGGGGGTCCGGCGCCACCGCAAAAGCTCCTTTTATACTGAGGTTACTTCCCATTGTGCTAAAATCTATACATGGCGACAGCACATCTACGCATGCAGACTACCCGCCAGCAGATACTAGACTACCTCCGCCGGCACGGCAGGGGAACCGTTAAGGAGCTGGGCAAGCTCCTCGGCCTCACGTCTACAGGCATCCGCCAGCACCTCACCGTGCTTGAGCGCGACAGCCTCGTCGAGGGGCGGGAGGAGCGCGGCCGCGTGGGCCGGCCCACGCTCGTCTACTCGCTGACGGCGACGGCTGACGACCTCTTCCCGAAAGCATACGACCAGCTGGTCAGCGTCCTGCTCGAAGAGATGCGCTCCACCGTCGGCAACGAGCAGCTCTACGAGATGCTGCGGCGCGTCGCCGGGCGCCTGGCCGAGCCACACCTGGACGGCGTCGACGGCCAACCTCTGAGCGAGCGAGTCAAGGCGGCGGCCGAGGCCCTTGAGCGACAGGGCTGCGTGACTGAAGTCTCCCAGGAGAACGGCGAGTACTTCATCGATGAGTACAGCTGCCCGTTCCCCAAAGCGGCCGAACAGGACCACGCCGTCTGCGCGCTCCACGTCGAGTTCGTGCGCCTTATCACCGGCGCCGACACCCGCCTCACCCGCAGCCTCCTCCGGGGCGAGTCGGCCTGCACCTACCGCGTGCGCCCGCCCAAAATCGCCGAAGCTGACCGCGTCCCCGTCGCCAGCTAGCGACCACCGCCGTCCACTAACCACCGTCATCCCTCCGCTCACCACCGGCCACTGTTCCCTGTTCCCCGTCCCC
>JADFKG010000060.1 GCA_022565075.1 Chloroflexota bacterium
TATCGTGTCGGTGAAAGTCAGCGTCGGCCAGCGGGTGACGGCAGGCGAAGTGCTGGTGATCGTCGAGGCGATGAAGATGGAGCACGTGATCACCTGCGCGGAGGACGGCATCGTGACGGAAGTGCGCGTCGTGGCCGATGAGCAGGTCGAGGCCGGGCACGTGCTGCTGGTAATAGACACGGGGAAGGATGAGTCATGAGCGACGCGCTGGAAGAGATCGTTAACGATCTGGAGGCCGAACAGGCAGCACTGGGGAAGGTGCTCGATGGCCTCTCTGATGCCGACTGGGACACGCAGACGCCCGCTGAGGGTTGGTCGGTGCGAGACCAGGTGTCGCACGTCGCCTACTTCGACGAGGCCGCGACGCGCGCCATGCAGGACCGCGACGCCTTCAAGGCGGAGATCCAGGAGCTGATGAAGAACGCAGGCGATCTCGAAGCCGTCACCCTGGAGCGCGGCCGCAGCGGCACAGCCGGCGAGCTCCTCAGCTGGTGGCGGTCGGCCAGCAGCGGCCTGATCGCGGCCGCGCGCAAAGTGGACCCGGCCGGACGCGTACCCTGGTACGGCCCCGACATGAGCCCGGCGTCGTTCATCACCGCGCGACTGATGGAGACGTGGGCGCACGGCCTGGACATCGTCGACGCCGTCGGGGCGGACCGGCCGGACACGGACCGGCTGCGCCACGTAGCGTTCATCGGTGTACGTGCGAGGCCGTACAGCTACTCGGTGCGGGGCAAGGAGGCCCCCGAGGCGACGATCCGCGTCGAGCTGACGTCGCCGTCGGGCGAGACGTGGGTGCTGGGCGATCCAGACGCGACCGACGTCGTTCGCGGCACGGCTACGGATTTCTGCCGCGTGGCCACTCAGCGGCGACACGTGGCGGACACGGACCTCGAAGTGCAGGGAGCGGCAGCGAAAGAGTGGATCGAAATCGCGCAGGCGTTCGCCGGCCCGCCCGGGCCCGGTCGCAGGCCAGGCCAGTTCGCCCCGGAGAAGCAAGCATGAGCGACGAACTCGTTCACCTCGAAGTCGCCGGCGGCGTGGCCACGATCACGCTCGACTCGCCGGCCAACCGCAACGCGCTCTCCCGCGCCCTGATGGGCGGCCTGGAGACGAGCCTCGAAGCAGCGCTCAACGACGACCGGGCGCGGCTGATCGTCCTCACGCACACCGGCCCCGTCTTCTGCTCGGGCGCCGATCTAAAAGAGCTGCGCGGCGGCGGCCCGCCCGGACAGCCCGCGGGCCCCGGCGGCCTGGTGACGATCCTCAAGACCATCTGGCGCTCGCCGAAGCCGGTGATCGCCCGCATCGGCGGACCAACGCGCGCCGGCGGCATCGGCCTGATCGCAGCGTGCGACATGGCCGTCGCGGTGGAGGACGCGACGTTCGCGTTTAGCGAAGTGCGCCTCGGCCTCATCCCGGCGATCATCTCCGTTGTCGTCCTGCCGAAGCTGGGCGTGACGAAGGGGATGGAGCTCTTCCTGACCGGCGAGACGTTCGGCGCGACTGAAGCCGCTCGCTTCGGGCTCCTCAACGCCGCCGTGCCCGCGGACCGGCTCGACGAAGCGGTTGATGGCTACGTGACGAGCATCCTGAAGGGTGCTCCCGGAGCGCTCTCGGGCTGCAAGCGGCTGGTCCGCGAGGTCCCCGGCATGACGCTGGACGACGCGTTCGCGCAGACGTCGAAATGGTCGGCGGAATACTTCGGGTCCGAAGAAGCGCTCGAGGGCATGACGGCCTTCGCGCAGAAGCGCCCGCCGCGCTGGGCCGAGGGCAAGTGATGGCCGGCGAAGCGAAGCCCGTCCTGCGCATCGCCAACTGCTCCGGCTTCTACGGGGACCGCCTTTCCGCCGCCCGCGAGATGGTCGAGGGCGGGCCGATCGACTTCCTGACGGGCGACTACCTTGCGGAGCTGACGCTGCTCATCCTCTGGAAGATGAAGCAGAAGGACAGCGAGGGCGGCTACGCGAAGACGTTCCTGAAGCAGATGGAAGAGGTGCTCGGAACTTGCCTCGACAAGGGGATCAAGATCGTCACGAACGCCGGCGGGCTCAACCCGGCGGCGCTGGCCGTGCGGATGCGCGCCCTCGCCGACGGTCTCGGACTGCAGGCGAACATCGCGCACATCGAAGGCGACGACATCCTGGCGAAGCTCCCCGACCTGCAGGCCGGCGGCGAGAAGCTGGCCCACCTGGACAGCGGGCAGCCGCTCGCCGAATCGGGCGTCCAGCCGATCGCGGCCAACGCTTACCTGGGCGCCTGGGGCATCGTCGAGGCGCTCAACAGCGGCGCCGACGTCGTCGTTTGCCCGCGCGTCACCGACGCGTCCGTCGTCGTCGGGCCGGCCGCGTGGCACTTCGGCTGGGGCCGGTCGGACTGGGACCGGCTCGCCTCTTCGGTGGTCGCGGGCCACATCCTGGAGTGCGGCGCGCAGGCCACCGGCGGCAACTACTCGTTCTTCCAGGAGGTGCCGGGGCTCGAGCATCCCGGCTTCCCGATCGCCGAGATGCACGACGACGGGTCGTTCGTCGTGACCAAGCACGAGGGGACCGGCGGGCTGGTCTCCACCGGCACCGTCACCGCACAGCTGCTCTACGAGATCGGTAGCGAGCGCTACCTGAACCCGGACGTCGTGGCGCGCTTCGACACGATCGAGCTGGAGCAGGAAGGGCCCGACCGCGTGCGAGTAAGCGGTGTGCGCGGCGAGCCGGCGCCCGATACGACGAAGGTCTGCATCAACTACCTCGGCGGCTTCCGCAACACGATGACGTTCGTCCTCACGGGTCTCGACATTGAGGAGAAGGCGAAGCTGGCGGAGGAGACGCTGTTCGCGGAGCTGGGCGGCAAGGAGCAGTTCGACGAAGTCGACGTCAGGCTCACGCGCTCCGACAAGGATGACCCCGAATCGAACGAGGAAGCCGGCGCCTACCTGCGGGTGACCGTCAAGGACAAGGACGCCGGGAAGGTCGGCCGCGCGTTTTCGGCGAAAGTCGTGGAGATGGCGCTGGCCAGCTATCCGGGGTTCCACACGGCGTCCGGGCTCTCTTCTGAGAACGCCTTCGGCGTTTACTGGCCGGCGCTGGTGTCCGTTGACGCCATCGACGAAGTGGTCGTGACGCACGACGGCTCGCGGATCCCCGTCCCGCCCGTGAAGTCGGATGAAAGCGTGACGGTGGAGCCCGCCGCCGCACCCTCCGTCGCGGTGCCCGCCGGGCCGACGTCGCGTGCGCCGCTGGGCGCCATCTTCGGCGCACGTTCCGGAGACAAGGGCGGCAACGCCAACGTCGGCGTCTGGGCGCGGAACGACGCGGCGTACGCCTGGCTTGCGGACTTCCTGACGGTCGAGCGGTTCAAGGAGCTGGTGAGCGAGGCGCGTGACCTTGAGGTGCTGCGCTACGAGCTGCCGAACCTGCGGGCGCTCAACTTCGTCGTCGTCGGTCTGCTCGGCGAGGGCGTCTCGTCTTCGACCCGGCCCGACCCGCAGGCCAAGAGCCTGGGCGAGTACCTGCGCGCCAGGCTCGTCGACCTGCCTGAGGAACTGCTCGCCGACGCCCCGAACCCATCCTGACGCGCATCTAAGGCGCCCAGGCGGCGATCTCGCGGACGACGGACGGCAGGGCGAAGCGCGCGGCGGCTTTAGACGAGACTAGTTGCCGAAGTCCCAGCCCTGGCCGGAGTGGTAGCGCTTCAGAATGTTCTTGGCGATGAGGATCTTGTGGACCTCGTCGGGCCCATCGGCCAGGCGCAACGTCCTCGCCCCCTGGTACATCGCCGAGAGCGGCAGGTCTCCCGAGACTCCGGCCGCCCCCCAGACCTGGATCGCGCGGTCCACGACGCGGTGATAGGCGGCAGGCACGAAGATCTTGATCGCCGAGATGTCAGTGCGTGGGTCGACCATGCTCTCCATCTTCTCGGCGCAGTGAATCGTCATCAGGCGCGCCGCCTGGATGTCGATATACGACTCGGCGATGAAGCCCTGTATAAACTGCTTCGTCTCGAGGAGGCCGCCGTGCACCTCGCGCACCATTGAGCGCTCGACCATCAGATCGAACGCCCGCGTCATCTGGCCGACTGAGTTCATGCAGTGGAATACGCGGCCCGCACCCAGCCGGTCCTGCGCCGCCTGGTGGCCGGTCCCCGTCTGACCGAGCTGGTTGGTGACCGGCACACGCACGTCGTCGTAGATGATCTCGCAGTGGTCGCTGTCCTGGCCCCAGACGCGGACGCTGCGAATCATGTTCACGCCGGGAGTGTCCTTGGGCACGATGATCTGCGTCATCTTTCCGTTCTGGTCGGCGGGGCCGTCCGGGTCCTCCGTGCGGCACATGACGATGAAGAAGTCCGCCCGCTTGCCGTTCGAGGTGAACCACTTGTGGCCGTTGATCACCCAATCGTCGCCGTCGCGCCGCGCCGTCGTCTTGATCGAGCGCGGATCGGAGCCAGGCTGGTCCGGCTCCGTCATCGAGAAGCCGGACTCCATCCGACCCTCGATGAGGGGGATGAGCCACTTCTTCTTCTGCTCCTCCGTTCCGTACTTGAGGAGGATCGTCTGGTTACCCGAGTTCGGGGCGACGACTCCGAACAGCGCAGCTGCGCCAATCGCGTACGCCAGCACCTCGTTCATGTACGCGTGCTCGAGGAAGCTGAGTCCGGCGCCGCCGTACTCCTCTGGCAGGTGCGGCGCCCAGAGACCGGCCTGCCTCACCTTGTCCTTGATCCGCTCTCGCAGCTCGCGTGCTTGCGCTCTGCCGCCCTCTTGCATCTCTTCGTCCGACCGCCAGCCCCAGAGCTCGTTCTCGTGCGGCAGGATCTCCTTGTTGACGATCTGCGCCGTCAGCGAGCGGATTTCATTGATCCGCTCGGACAGCGTCGGGATCGGCTGAACGTTCATCTTCATGGCAACCTCCTCGGGCCCATAGCCCGGTCATTCCAGGCGATAGCACTATATCCGTAGATTGCGGGCCTTGTACAGCCGTCGCGGCCGAACGCGCAGGTCCGTCACGCGGCCGTCCGGCTCAGCACGACTCTCCAGGCAACCGCGGCCATCGAGATGAAGACTCCTTCCACCAGGCCGAGGACGAGCGCTGAGTCCGTGAGCTGCACGGTGAGCCAGCCACGAGCCGTGAACTGCACCATCAGGCCGACCGCAAACACGAGGTTGCTCATCCAGAACAGCCGGTACTGGGGGTGCGCGAGCGAGATTACGGGCCGCTGGAACCACGACAGTTCCCCGACGGGATCGGTTTCATCCGTCGCTTCGGGGAGGTCCTGAGGCTCTTTCACCGCCGGGCGCGCTACTCGGGTGGGACGCCCTGGAAAGTGTCGAGCATCCCCACCATTCGCGCCCTGACCGCCTCCCGGATGGCCGGTTCACCCTTCGGCAGCCCGCCGTAGATCGCACCCGTGACAGGCTTGTCGGTCTTCGGGTTCTTGGCGTACTCGACAGCCTCGGCCAGATCGGTGGCGAACTCCTCGACCACGCCCTCCTGCGTCTGCGGCCGCGTGACGCACATGTGGATGGCGTTGGGGTGCTGCTGGCCGTTGAAGCGCCAACCGCGCTCCCGCATGAAGTCGTTCACGTGGTAGATGTCGAACTCGTTGGACGTGAACGAGAAGCAGAACGTCGGCTCGCCCATGATCCGCAGCTCAGAGTGGCGCCGCACAGCGTCCTGCATCGCGAACGACGTCTCGAAGATGCGTTTGGCGTACTTGAGGTAGCCCTCGCGGCCGAGGCTGACCATCGCTGCCCACGTCGCCGCGAGCAGGCCGCCCGACCGGCTGCCGGCGATGCCGGGCGAGATGTACTTGCCGCCCGACCAGTCCTGCAGCATGAAGTACAGGCCCGCACGCAGCGACTTCTCGCGGAAGGCGAGGACCGATGCGCCCTTGGGCCCGTAGCCGTACTTGTGAGTGTCTGCCGAGATGCTCGTCACCCCGGGCAGGCGGAAGTCGAACACGGGGATGTCGTATCCCAGCTCCTGCCCCCAGGGCAGGATGAACCCGCCGAGGCAACCGTCGACGTGCAGGCCGATCTTGTGCTCCAGCGCCAGCTCCGAGAGCTTGTCGATCGGGTCGATCGTGCCGTAGCCGTAGTTACAGGCCGAGCCGATCAGGGCGATCGTGTTCGGCGTGATGTGGTCTCGCACGAAGTCGACGTCGACGAGCGTCGTCTCCGGGTCGATCGGCGCCTGCACGACCTCGATGCCGAACAGGTGCGCGCCCTTGTGAAAGGCGGCGTGCGCCGTCTCCGGGAGGATGATCTGCGGCTGCGTGATGTCGCGCTCTTCGCGGAACTTCTCGCGGTAGGCGAGGAGCGCGTGCAGGATGCTATCGGTACCGCCGGAGGTGACGGTGCCGCAGGGCGAAGCGTCAGAAGCCGCCTCAGCGTGCAGCATATCGAGCGTCATGGCGATGATCTCGCCCTCGAAGCGTGTCTCGCTCGGGCACATGTCCCGTTGCAGCGCGTTGACGTGCGAGTAGAGCCCGAAAGCTTCTTTCATGAAGCCGTAGTGCTCCATATCGCCGCAGTACATCGTCCCGGAGCATTTGCCCGTCTGCCAGAACGTGTCTTCTTCCTGCGCGATCTCCTTCAGCTCCGCCAGGATCTCTTCGCGCGGCCGTCCCTTCTCCGGCATGCTCCTGTTGACGCCGTACTTTTCCGCGTAGGGGTAGGGTCCTTTAGCCATGGGGCACCTCCATGCGTTTCATCGTGCGTTGAGCGATTCGAATATCGGCCTGCAGCGATCGAAGGCTGCGAGGAACTGTTCGAACAGTTCGTCGTAGATCGCGGTTCGTTCCGGTTGCGGTTCGTATGTGCGCCTGACGTGGCGGATCCTGGGGAAATCGGACATCTCGAGGTGGCCCAACCGCTCGAACCCCAGGAACGCCGTCGTCCGGGTGATGCAATGACCGGGGTCCTCCAGCTGCAGGAGCGGCCGGCCCAATACGTCGGCGAGTATCTGCGACCATTCGTCCGAGAGCGCGCCGCCGCCGGAGAAGTATATCTGGTCGAACTCCCCGCCGGCGAACTGCTCGACGGACGGCACCAGCCAGCGCAGGTTGTAGGCGACGCCCTCCAGGATCGACCGCACCATGTGGGCGCGCGTCGTGCTGAGCGAAAGGTTGAGAAAGCCGCCGCGAGCGTTCTCGTTAGAGGAGGGCGCGTGGGACCCGGTCAGCCAGGGCAAGAACAAGATGCTGCCGCTGCCCGCCGGCACGCCCCGAACGAGGTCGTCAACGTGGCCGAACATGTCCGACGTCGTGTGGTCGCCGAGAGCGTCGGACGCGAACGTGACGTTGGTCAGAAAGTGGTCCAACGCCTTCGCCCCGATGCCGTTCTCCGCGATCGCGACGTAACGGCCTTCGATGGGGCTGGGACTGCTGACGATGGCGTGCTCCAGGTCCGATGCCTTGTCCGCGCGGTGAGCGAGCACCTGGCTGGTGGTGCCGATGTTGACGCCGCCGTGGCCCGCCTGGAACGTGCCGGTGCCGACGGCCACGGCCTGCGTGTCGTTCAGCCCGGAGAGCACCTGCGTCTGGGGCGAGAGTCCGATCTCGGCCGCCACCGCCGGCAGCACCGTGCCGACCGGCGACAGGATGGGCACGAGGTCGGGAAGCTTGTCGCGGTCGATTCCAGACATCTCGATCAGCGTATCGTCGTAGTGCACCGCGTCGAGCTGCCGGTTGTCGGTGAGCACCATCATGAAGACGGTGCAGGCGTTGGCGGTTAGCTCGCCGGACAGGCGCGCCGAGAGGTAGTCCATCGGCTCCAGAAACTTGTGCGTGCGCTCGTAGACGTCGGGGCGCGCCTCCTTGACCCAGAGCATGTGCGAAAGTGTGTCGTTGCCAGAAGGAAGCGGCAACGCGCCGTGGATGTCGACCCAGGTGGCGATCGCCCCCGGATGCCGGCCGTATATCTCGCGTGAGTAGGCGCCGCCGCGTTTGTCCATCCAGAGGATGAGGTTCATCACGGGCTTGCCGGAGCGGTCCACAGGCACGACGGAAGAGAACTGGCTCGCTATCGCGACGGCGATGATCTCCCTGGCCGGGCGGGCGGCCTCCTGCACGACCTCCCTCATCGCGTCCTTCGTCGCGGCCCAGATCGCCTCGGCGTCCTGCTCCGCGCCGCCGGGCTCGACGAGAATCGTCTCCACGGGGCGATAGGCCGAGGCGACGATTTCGCCGCCGTCGCTGACCAGGGCAGCCTTGAGACCGCTGGTCCCGAGATCGAGCGAGACGATGTACCGGGCGTTGCTCAACTTCTGCGCCGCCCGATCCGGGGGCGCAAGCACGTATTCGTGCTCAGCTGGAGTCTCATAGCAGGATCATCCTAGCACCCAACCCGGAGCCCCGACGCCGCTACGAGCGATCACCGGCGGGCAGCAGCCGCCCCGGCGCTTGCTCGAGCGATCGCCGCTGACTCGGGCCGGCGCGCCGTCGATCAGCACACCGTCCGCCGCTTATATGAGCGCGCCGTTCGTCCCTACTCGACGACTATGACGCCGCCCTGCACATCCGTATGGAAGTCGCAACGGAAAGTGTACGTTCCGGCCAGTGTCGGCGTGAACTCCACAGTGGCGGTCGAACCGGCCGTAATCAGCTCGGGGTCGCTGACGGAGTCGTCGTCGGTGTTAAACTCGCCGTCCGGTCCTGCGATGCGCATGTTGTGGATCGCGTTACCGTCGTTGACGATCTCGATAGTCGTCGTCTCGTTGAGCGGCGCCTTCAGGTTGTTCAGCGTGTAGAAGTTGTCGCCAACTGCTGTCTGGAGTACGCCGCCAGCAGCTTCGGTCACTTCGTCTCCGACTTCCTGAGGCGAATCGGGCTGCGTCTGAATCCCCTCAGCCGGGGTCTCGTCAGCCGTCACCTCTGGCGTTGGGGTGTCGCCATCTCCGACGTCGCCGTTTCCGTCGTCGTCGTCACCGCAAGCTGCCGCAATGAGCAACAGGCCGGCAGCGATCGGCACTAGTATTCGTGTCCACTTTACGGGGCTGAGACTGAGCATCTGTTTCCTCCTCTGACTCATCAGGAGTCCGCTCTCTTGAAAGAGCTCGATTGCGAACCAGGCGGGAACTGCGACCCACACCACGAGCGCAGTACCAGGCAGCAGCGTCGCGCTGGCCGTTCCCGCTTATCGTAATAGATTGTGACGCCAGTAACAATCGCGGTGGAGAACCAGAAGTCCCGCAGCTGACGTGCTTGTCGGCTCGTCGTTTGGAGCGGGCGGGAGTGTCAGGCGACAACCGTCAGCTGACCTGGCAGGCACTCGAACGTCGCTGGCGTGGTGCCCACGGCGTCGCCGTCTGTCTCTACCAGGATCGGCGTCTCCGCGGTGAACTCCACGCGCGCCGCCTGCCGGTATTCCACCTCCGGCATGTCGACGAACGTACCGTTGCGCAGCTTCGGCAGTCCGGCGATCCGGCGCCAACCGCCGACCTGCTCCACGACGACGGCGTCGAGCAGGCCGTCGTCCAACCTGGCCCTGGGCGCCGTCCTCATGCCGCTCCCTGAGTAGCAGCCGTTGGCGATCCAGGCGTTGTTCAGCAGCAGCTCCCGCGCCGGCGAACCATCGGTCACGACCGTCGCGATGGCGGGCTGGTAGCGCCGCATGGTGGTAAGGATCGCCCACCAAAACGCTGCCTGGCCGGACAGCCGCCTTCGTGCGCGGTTGACCTCGCGGCAGACCATGGCGCCCATGCCGACCTCCGCCGCGTTGACGAAGAAGCGAGACGACCGTTCGCCGCTGAAGTCCGTGAACGTCGCGCGGCCCACGTCGATCTTGCGGCGGTCTCCCCGCGCCAGGATCGCTGCGGCCTTGTCCATGTCGCGCGGAATTCCCAGCGTTCTTACGAAGTCGCTCCCGGTGCCGCGGGGGAGCACGCCGAGGGCCGTCCCTTCGGCGCCGTTCGCAAGAAGTCCGTTGGCGACCTCTCCGATCGTCCCGTCGCCACCGACTGCAACCACCACCTCGTAGCGCCCGGCCGCCTTGGCTGCGAAGCGGGCCGCGTCTCCCGGCCCAGCGGTGCGGACCGAGCGAAACGGCGGCAGCACCTCTTGCAGCCGCTTGCGCAGCTTCCGCCAGTCCCGGCCCGTGGATCTGTTCGCCGAGCGCGGATTGACGATCAGCAGAAGGCGAGGCGTCATGGGTGCGACCGCGCCGGGTCAGTCTGATCGTGGCGAAAGGCCATCATGCGCTCGACGACCCCTCGATACGTCTCGACCTGCTCCCCGACCTCGCGCTCGCCCCACCCCAACGTGCGACCGAGAATCGATGCTATCCGCTCGGCGGCCGCGCAACCCGCCTCTGGGCTGAACAGCATCAGGTCGCTGCGGCGGCGCATGAAGTCCTCAAGGCTCACCACCATCTCCGCCTCCGCCGCGAACGCAGCCTCGGCGAGGAGCACGTGCGAGCCCGGCACGACCGGTTCGAGCAGTTCGGGGTCGTTGCGGGCCTGGGCCAGGACCCGGACGTGGTCTGTCCCATGTGTGTCCACGAGATGGCCCGCTGCCTCGTTGGAGATGTCCCAGCCACGCACGAGGGCAGCGACGGCCTGCGCCCGATAGCGATCGAAACGCGCGGTCGCGCCCGGCAATGGCGCGCGCGACGTCCGGCAGCCGGCGGGACTTCGCGAGAGGACGCCGGCCTCAGCTTCGACGACTCGGTCGACGGCGCTCTCCGCCATGGCACGGGCGTTGGTCAGCTTGCCGCCGACGATCGCGTAGGCGCCCGGCGGGCCCTCGAGGACTTCGTAGTCGCGGGAGACGGCGGATGGAGAGGGCGAGCCCTCGTCTGCGATCAGCGGGCGCACCCCCGCCCAGGTCGCGGTCACGTCGGCCGGAGTTACGTCGACGTTGAAGTTGGCGTTGATCGCATCGAGAACTAGACTGACGTCCGCGGCGTCGGCTTCGACTCCGGCCGGGTCGCCTGACCAGTCCGTGTCCGTCGTCCCCACGTAGCTGTAGCGCCCGGCCGGAACGACGAACAGCGGCCGATCCTGCCAGTAAAAGGCGACAACAGAGTCCGTGTGGAGCCGCTCACGCGGAAGCACCACGTGGACACCCTTCGTCGGACGCAGGACGGAGCCTTCGCCGAACCTGCCGCGCC
>JADFKG010000061.1 GCA_022565075.1 Chloroflexota bacterium
CGGCCAAGGAAAGCGACGGCTCCTACCCGTGGTCCCCGAAGTAGCCCTGGCGGCCGCCGTCCACGCCGGCGACGCCGCCGCTTCGTTTCACGAACTGCATGGCGCCATCCCTCTCCCCTGGGAGAACCACCGGCTCTTCGGCGCGGCCTTCCTGTTCGTCGCCGTCCTCCTCCTCGTCGAGGCGCTCGCCGGCGGCGTCTGGTTCCGCAAAGGCTGGCACCGCGACATCTGGCCGGCGGTCCTCATGGTCCTCGGCTGCGGGCTCCTCGCCGTCGCCGTCATCGACCCCAACGACCGCCTGATCCACACGTCAATGGGCCTGATCCTGATCGTCGCCGGCGTCGCCGAGCGCCGCTACCGCCACGGCCGGATGCGGCTCTCTCACGCCAACATCTTCGTCGTCGCAGCGCTGGTCGTCGCCAGCCTCGAAGTCGGCGTCTTTCACACGCACGGGGCGCTGACGAGCCAGGATTTCCTCGTCCACTCGTCGCTCGGCTTCACGGCGGCGCTGATGGCGCCGGCGCGCATCTGGTACGCTCAGCAGCCGACGTCGATGTGGCGCTCCGCCCTCATCGGCGTGCTCGTCCTCGCCCTCTCGCTGGAGCTGCTCGGCCTCTCCCACGGCGACAACATCGACATCCACGGCGCCGGCACGTTCTCAGGCTGACGCTGACCGCACGGGGGAGAAAGCAGGGACTTAGTGTCACCTTGACACCTTCCCGGACCCCGTGCTAACCTGTCGACAGCAGACTTAGTGTAGACGGTACACTAAGTCGCGAGATGCCGATGGTACTCAAAACGTCACCCAAACGACCGGTCATCGACGAGATCGACGTGCTCAACGAGGCCAACGAGTGCACCGTCGATCGCCCGCTCGAGACGACTCCCCTTTCCGAAGAGAACGCCTTCGCCTACTGGCAGAACGACATCCCGGAGGCCTACTGGGACCTCGGCGGCGAAGCTCTCGCGGAGCGGATCGCCGCCGCGCGAGCGAAGCTGGGCGACCGCTGCGTAGTTCTCGGTCACCATTACCAGCGCGAAGACATCATCCAGTTCGCGGACCTGCGCGGCGACTCCTTCAGGCTCGCCCAGTGGGCCGCCGAACGCCCCGACTCCGAGTTCATCGTCTTCTGCGGCGTTCACTTCATGGCCGAGTCCGCCGACATCCTCTCCGCACCGCACCAGAAGGTCGTGCTCCCCAACATGTCCGCCGGCTGCTCGATGGCCGACATGGCCGAGCCGGACGACGTCTACGCCTGCTGGGACGAGCTGCGCGAGGCCGGCATCGCCGAAAGCACGATACCCGTCACCTACATGAACTCGGCCGCGGCGCTCAAGGCGTTCTGCGGCGAGAACGGCGGCATCGTCTGCACCTCCTCCAACGCACCGAGAGTCTACGACTGGTCGTTCGAGCGCGGCGAAAAAGTATTGTTCTTCCCGGACCAGCACCTCGGCCGCAACACCGGCATCAAGAAGGGCGTCCCGCTGGACGAGATGGCCGTCTGGGACTACACCCTCCCCTACGGCTCGCTAGGCGGCAACACGCGCGAAGAGCTGGAGCGGGCGAAGGTGATCCTCTGGAAGGGCTGGTGCTCCGTGCACCGCCGCTTCAGCGTGGCGCAGATCGAGAAGGCCCGCGCCGACTACCCCGGCGTCAAGGTCATCGTCCACCCGGAGTGCACGATGGAGGTCGTCGAGGCCGCCGATCTCGACGGCTCGACCGAGATCATCTCGCGCACGATCACGGAGGCGCCGGCCGGCAGCACCTGGGCGATCGGCACCGAGATCAACCTCGTCTCCCGCCTCGCCCGCGAGAACCCGGACAAGACCGTCTTCTGCCTCGACCCCGTCGTCTGCCCCTGCGCCACGATGTACCGCATCCACCCGGCCTACCTCGCCTGGACGCTCGACGAGCTCGCCGAGGGCCGCGTCGTCAACCGCGTCGACGTGCCCAAGGACATCGCGAAGCACGCGAAGGTCGCCCTCGAGCGCATGCTCAGCGTGAAGTAGCCGGGGCGCCGGCCCCGTGACCACCACCTACGACTACCTGATCATCGGCTCCGGCATCGCCGGCCTCTACGCCGCCATCCTCGCGCGCAAGCACGGCAGCGTCCTCGTCCTCACCAAGGGCAGCATCGACGACTGCAACACGCGCTGGGCGCAGGGCGGCATCGCGGCCTCGGTCGGCCCCGGCGACTCGCCCGAGAAGCACCTGCGCGACACGATCGAGGCCGGCGCCGGCCTCGTCGACGAGGAAGCCGCGCGCGTCCTCACGGCCGAGGCGTCAGACCGCATCGGCGACCTCGTCTCGCTGGGCGTGCCGTTCGACACCGTGCACGGAGAGGTCGCGCTCGCCACCGAGGGCGCGCACTCGACCCCGCGCATCCTCCACGCCGGCGGCGACTCCACCGGCGCCCACATCGAACTCACGCTCGCCTCCGTCGCCCGCCTCGAAGGCATCACCGTCCTCGAACACACGATCGCCACGGAGATCGTCACGAAACCAGCTTCTCCCCTCGCCCGCGAAGTGGGAGAGGGGTTAGGGGTGAGGGCCATCCGCGCCCTCGACACCGCTTCCGGCGAACGCACCACGTACGACTGCCGGGCGCTCATCCTGGCGACGGGCGGCGCCGGCCAGATGTACCTGACGACCACGAACGCAGAAGTCGCCACCGGCGACGGCATCGCGATCGCCTACCGCGCGGGCGCCGAGATCATGGACATGGAGTTCGTGCAGTTCCACCCCACGGCGCTCCACCTGCCCGGCGTCCAGCCGTTCCTCATCTCGGAGGCGGTGCGCGGCGAGGGCGGCCTGCTGCGCGACGCGAACGGCGAGCGCTTCATGGCCGCCTACGACGAGCGCGCCGAGCTGGCCCCGCGCGACATCGTCGCCCGCGCCATCCGCGAGCGCATGCTGGCGACGGACTCGGACCACGTCCTGCTCGACGTCACGCACCTCGATCCCGGGCTCGTCACCGCGCGCTTCCCGCAGATCTACCGCTTCTGCGCCGACAACGGCCTCGATATCACACGCGTGCCGATCCCGATCGCCCCGGCCGCGCACTACACGATGGGCGGCGTGAGGACGAACACCTGGGGCGAAACGAGCGTCGCCGGCCTCTACGCCGCCGGCGAGTGCGCTTGCACCGGCGTCCACGGCGCCAACCGCCTCGCCTCCAACTCGCTGCTCGAGACCGTCGTCTTCGCCTGCCGCGTGATCCAGCGCACGATCGACTCCCCGAACGGGCGCGCGGAGCCGACGCCGGACGCCGGCAGCCTCCGCCCGGTGCCGAGCGACGCCCCGGGCGCAGGCGACGTTCCGCCTCTCACGCGCGAGGCGCTGCAGTCGCTGATGTGGCGCGACGTCGGCATCGTCCGCGGCCGCGACTCGCTCACCCGGGCAGCGTCCGTCCTGGCGGCCTGGCAATCGACGCCGGCCGCGCCCACGGACAGGCCGTCGCAGGAGCTGGCCGACCTCCTGACGTGCTCGCGGCTCGTGACCGAGGCCGCGCTGGCCCGCGAGGAGTCCCGCGGCGCTCACTACCGCGACGACTTCCCGGAACCCCGCGAAGACTGGCGCCGCCACCTCGTCTTCCGTCGCAAGGAGGCGGCGTAGAGCACCTCACGGGCTTACTCGCCCTAGCATTTGGCAAGCCTAGGCCGACGCCGAACCCCCCGAAATATGGCCCGATTCTGTTTATTTGTGGACGGTGTGGAAAAAGGGATTGTCGCCTTCAGCCGGGCGGGCAATAATGTCATCAGCTTCTCGAAATGAGTCGCAGCGCTCCGGGGAAGCGACCCAGGGTAGACGGGCAACCGAAAGCTCAGGGGACCGGACCCGGCAGCGTGCAGGATCAGCGAGAAGGGACTCGGCCGGACGGCTAATGGGCAACCAGAGGCCCGCCCGACCTGAGACCTGGATCAAGGCCCTCGCGCGGCCCCTCTTCCGGGAAGCTATTTTTTTCGCCCCCGAAACGAGCTCCCCACCACCGCTGGCTCTCCGTCCCATCGGATGTTTATTTGTTGACCGTGTGGAAAAAGCTCTTGCGGACTCCTCGCGGCCGCGACATACTCACGCCAGCTTCTCGATTCGAGTCGTAGCGACTCAGGAGCAAGGGACTCGCCGGAGTCACGGGGCAACCCGCGGATCCGGGTCGCAGACCTGGAGGCCTGAAGAGTGTGGCTCCGGGTCGGGAAGCTACTTTTTCGCTCCCGCGCACCCTCCCCGCGTCGGAGCCCTCGTGACCGGGGACAGGGCGGCAACCCGCTTCTGTCCCCATTCTCTTCGCCGCCGCCGCCCTCCACCTGCCTGCGTCCACTCCCGTACAATGCCCGTATGCGAACCGCAGACGTCGCCGCCCGCCTCGACGACTTCTTTCGCCTCGACGACTATCCGGCCGAGGACTTCGCCGAGATCGTACAGTTCTGCGATGACGCGGGCATCCCCCTGGCCGAATACGCCACGCCGACGTTCATGCGCCGCCACAACGGGCTCATGCTGGCCAACGCCTACGAAGTCCAGCCCGTCTACACCCTCGTCTTCCCGTCCGACGAAGTTATCGCGGAGGTCGAGCGGCGCGCCTACGGACGGCCCGCGCTCGTCTTCACTCACCACCCGATGGACTTCGAGACTTCGGATCGCGGCCTGATGCCGATCGGCACCGAGACGCTGGAGCGGATGCGCGCAGGCGGCATCTCGCTCTACTCCGCCCACGCACCGCTCGACTGCCACGAGACCGTCTCCACCTCCCGCGCCCTCGCCCGCGCGATCGGCGTCCCCGCAACCGGGGAGTTCGCCGGCTTCATGGGCGGCCACGCCGGCGTCCTCGGCGAGATCGATCCGGTCGCGTTCGGCGAGTTCCTCGGCTGCGTGCGGCGGGGCTGCGAGATCGAGCGCCTGGACACGAAGCAGGCGCACGATAACGTGCGGCGCGTCGCCGTCGTGGCGGGCGGCGCCGCCTTTCCGCCGCTCATGCAGGAGGCCGTGGACGCCGGCTGCGACACCTACGTCACAGGCGACTTTCGCGTCCGCCACGGCGGGCCCTGGGCGGAGGAGCACCGGCCCGAGTTCGACGCGTTCGTGGCCGATGTGCCCCTCAACCTCATCGGCGCGTCCCACTTCGCGACGGAAGCGCTCGTCCTCCGCCACGACATGATCCCCATCTTCGCCGAACTCGGCCTCGAAGCCGAGTTCGTGCCGCAGGACGACCCGTGGCGATAACGCTCGGCCCCGACCTCATCGCCCGGCTCGTCGGCGAGGCGCTCGCCGAGGACCGCGCCGACGCCGACGCCACGACTCTCGCACTCGTCACGCCCGGCCAGCGCGGCCGCGGCGCCATCGTCGCCAAGGCGCCGGGCGTCATCGCCGGGCTCGCCTTCGCCCAGAGCGCCTTCCGCCAGGTGGACGCCGACATCCTCTGGCGACCAACCACCACAGACGGAGAGTCCGTCGCGCCCGGCGACACCGTCGCCACCGTCGAGGGCTCGCTCAGCGGGCTGCTGCGGGCGGAACGAACGGCCCTCAACTTCCTGACGCATCTCTCCGGCATCGCCACGGCTGCGGCAGCCGTCGTCGAGCTCCTGGAGGGCAGCGGCTGCCGCCTTCGTGACACCCGCAAGACGATCCCCGGTCTGCGCCTCGCCGAGAAATACGCCGCTCAGACCGGCGGGGCAGAGACGTTCCGCACAGACCTCGCCGACGCTGTGCTGATCAAGGACAACCATCTCGCCGCCGTCCGCGGCCGCGGTCTCGGCATCCCGGACGCCATCCGCCTGGCCCGCGAGACGAACCCAGGGCTGCGCCTCGAAGTCGAGGTCACTTCGATCGACGAGGCCCGTGAAGCGATCGAGTCCGGCGCCGGCGAGCTATTGCTGGACAACATGACGCCGGCGGAGATCCGGCCGATCGTCGAGCTCGCCGCCAAGCACGACCCGCGCCCCCTTCTCGAGGCTTCCGGCGGCATCACCGCCGTCAACGCGCGCGAGTACGCAGAGGCCGGCGTCGACTTCATCTCGATCGGCGCCATCACGCACTCCACCACCGCCCTCGACCTCAGCCTCGATATCCAGACCGCCTGAGCAGCGATAGACCCACCAATATCGGGCTATAAAGGACGGGATGTTGCTGTATCTGGCCAGAAGCTCTTACCAGCACCGTTTTTCATATCTGTAATGCACAGTATCCTGCGGAGTTTACCCGTCTGAGCGCTTATGTCCATTAGCGCTTAACCGAATCTTTACCATGGGGGTGTGGGCCGTGAGCCTACGAAGACGAGGCCCAAACGAAGACTGGGAATTCCTGCCTGCGGCGGCCCGCGCGCGCGTACTTACCTGGGAGAGCCTGCCGCTCGGCCGCATCGCCCTCCTGGCTGCCGCGCTGATCATGGCCTATCTTGTGCTCAGCGACACGTTCTCATCCGGCGAGGCCAGCCTGGATACCGGCGACAGCTGCGAGAACGTCCTCCTGCGCGACGAATCTCAGCAGATCCACGGCAACGACTTGCACCGCCCGGACGCCTACGGCCAGTGCGTTCAGCCAACGCCGGTTCAACACGCTATCGCTCCAGCACACGAAGAAGACGTTGCGGTCGAGGAAGACGATCCGATCGATGCAGTCGTTCCGCTCATTGTAGCGACGGACTGCGACGATCCGGGCTATGACGTCACCTTCCTCAGCCCTGCCGCCCCCGGCTCCAGCGACACCTACACCTACGTCATCGATGGCTGCCAGCCTGACCACGACATGAGTGCCGCCGGGATCGGCATCCAGTGGGAAGACATCGACTTCGTGAAGTTGAGCGGCTGCTGGGAGATCGAAGACATCAAGAACGTGCGCACCAGCGCCGGCTTCGTCGAGATGATCGCCCCCGGCTACATCCTCGTCGGCGGCATCAGTGACGACGACATGCCCCTCACGATCGAAATTATGTTCCACCTCTCTCTCAAGAGCGGAAGCGAGGAACGCACCTGGATCTGGGTGCACACCGGCCCCACCGAAAACGACGGCTGGACCTATGTCGTCGGCGGCCCCTTCTGCGAAGAAAAACCACCGACACCGAGCACGACACCCTCGCCGACGCCGAGCCCGACGCCGGTCATCGAACTGACGATCGTCAAGACGGACTCGCCGGACCCGGTGGCGATTGGCGACACCCTCGCCTACGCCGTAACCGTCAACAACATCGGCGCCATCACCGCCTTCGACGTCGTCGTCACGGACGAACTGCCGGACCATGTCTCGCCGATTTCGTCCACGCCGAGCCAGGGTTCCTGCGACGGCACGACGTGCCAGCTGGGCGACATCGCCGCGGGCGAAGCTGCCGTGATCTCCTACGTCGTTCTTGTCGACGAGGGCGCGGAGAGCCCGCTGGTAAACACCGCCTGTGTCACCAGCAGCACCGCGGAACCGGCGGTGGCCGACAACTGCGATGACGAAGAGACGAAGCTCAAGACTCCGCTCGCCGCGACCAGCCCGCCCGACGGCATGCCGGCGACCGGCGGCAGCTCTCTTGACGGTGGAGCGGCGGCACTCCCGTTCCTTCTCTTGCTGGGCATCGGACTTGCCGTCATCGGCGCTATTGCGGGAATCACCGCCAGGCGGCGCGCCACGAACAGATAGCAGAAATAGGCACTGAAATCGGGGGCGGGGCAACCCGCCCCTTTTCGCTACCCGGCCGCGCGCTCGGTCAGCAGCTCGTCAACGTAGCGGGCGATGATGTCGCTCTCCAGGTTCACGCTGTCGCCCGGCTCGCGTCCCACCAGGTTCGTGTGCTCCTGCGTGTACTGCACCAGCGACACCGAGAACGACTCGGCGTCCTTGGCGACTACCGTGAGCGATGCGCCGTCAACGGTAATCGGCCCCTTTACGACACAGTGGCGCAGGATCTCCGCCGGAGCGCTGTAACGCGCGATCAGAGCGTCGCCCTCCGGCGTCAGCGACTTCAGCGTCCCCGTCGCCTCGACGACGCCGCGCACCAGGTGCCCGGAGAGACGCGTCGCCAGCGTCAGCGAGCGCTCCAGGTTGACCGGAGCGCCTTCCGCCAGCTCACCCAGGTTGGAGCGCCGGTAGGTCTCCGGCATGCAGTTGAACGTCAGCAGCGCGCCGTCGATCGCGGCGACTGTCAGGTCGACGCCGTTGATCGCAATCGAATCGCCGAGCGCTGTCCCCTCGAGGATCGTCCCGCATTCGATCACGAGCGTTCCCTGGTCCGCCCGGCGCACGGTGCCGACCTCCTCGATGATCCCCGTAAACATGGCGCTTTGAAGTTACCACAGGGGAGCGCTCCCGCTCATGCTGAAGCCTTCGGAGCATTGCCGGCGAAACGCCCCGCGCCTAGATCGGCAGGTGCGCGCGCACGAGGTTCAGCGCCGCGCCCGGGCGCCGCAGCGTCACCGCGCCCAGCGTCGCCAGCGCCGGCAGCGACCGCGCCAGCCGCAGCAGCACCTTCGACGGGTAGTCGATGTCCGCGTGCCGGTCCGTCAGCGCCTGTAGGCCCGGCGACCGCAGCGCCCGCACCAGGCGTTCGACTTGTGCACCGCTCATCGCCAGGCCGAAATGCCGCAGGTGGCGCGACTTACTGAGCTCGCGGCCGATCTCTCGTTTCCAGCGCCGCTCGTACGCCACCAGAGACTTCGCGCCAAAGGCGTCCCGCTCGAACGCCTCCCGCACGCTGATCGCCGCGTGCCGCGCCGCCACGAGGCTCGTGTAGATGCCACCGCCCGAGAACGGCTTGACCTGCCCGGCGGCGTCGCCCACCAGCAGCACGTGGTCGCCGTAGGACCGTGGAGCGAACGCCAGGGGGATCGTCCCCCCGTACATGCGAATCGGCTCCAGGCTCGCGAACAGCTCCGGGAAAGCCTCGGCCATGCGCCGGTAGGCGACGATCGGCTTCACTGCGCCAGTCGTGCCGATGCCGACGCGCACGATGCCCCGCCCGTCGGGGCCCTCGCCGGTCGGGATGATCCAGCCGAACCAGCCGGGGGCCAGGTCGTGCCCGACGAACACGTGCACGTAATCGTCACGCCACCTGGCGCGCGCATCGGGCGAGATACGCCCCTCGATCCCGAGGTTGTAGGCGTACTCCGTCGGTCGCGGCATACCCAGCGTGCGCGCCACACGCGAGTGCGTACCGTCGGCGCCGACCACCATCCGCGCGGTAAGAGTCCAGTCGCGGCCATCCGTCTGCGCGGTCAGCCGCACGTGATGGTTCTCGCGCTCGACGCGCGTCATCCGCGCCCGCACGAGGTCGGCTCCCGCCGCCTGCGCCTGCTGGCACAGCGTCTCGTCCCAGGCGACGCGGTCGATGGCGACGGCCTGCGTCGCGGAGCCGCCCAGCGCCACCTCGCCGCCCTCCTGCGTGTGCACGAAAGCGCCGGTGAGGCGGTGGAGCACGGCCTCCTCGCCGATCTCGGCCTCACGCAGCGTGCGCAGCGAGATCAGCCCCGAGCAGTGCGACGGCACTCCGATGGCGCGGTGCTCCTCCAGCAACCGCACCCGAAGGCCAGCGCGCGCCAGATCCCGCGCCGTGCGCGACCCGGCCGGCCCCGCACCAACAACCGCAACGTCACAATCGAGATGCATGCGAGGCGATTATCGCCCAGTCCGTCGGCTCAGGGTAGGGCCATCGCCCGGCCCGCCGCCCCCAACCCGCCGATCGTCCCTACGGCAGCACCAGCACCTGGCCCGGCTTGATCACGTTCGGGTTGCTGCCGATCGTGGCGCGGTTGGCGTCGTAGAGCGCCTGCCAGCCACCGAGACCCAGCTTCTGAGCGATGCCGCTCAGCGTGTCGCCGGCCTGCACCGTGTACGTCGCCGGGCCGGGCGCCGGCGCAGGTGCCTCCCCGCGCAACCCCCGCACGTCCGTCTCCAAGCGGTCCAGCCGGCTGCCGACGGCCGCCAGCTCCCGCGTTAGCTCCTCGTATTCCGTGCTCGACATCTCTTCCTCCCCTCGCCCGTCTGGGTCTCGCCCGTCCGGATCCGCTTCGTCCGCGTTCATCGCGGCGGACGCGACGGCGTCCCACATCGCCTCCGACATATGCTCGTAGCTCCAGAAGCTCACCCCGCGTGAGCCCGCCTCAGCGGCGCGCCGCACGAAGTCTCGCACCTCGTCCGCCGCCGGGTAGGGCGTCAGCCCCTCGCCGTACAGCCCCGCGACCGGGAACATTCGCTCCGGCGGCACGCCCAACGCCGCGTAGTCTTCGTACGTCCATGCCAGCGCCCGCTCGTGCGGCCAGCGAAAGGCGTTCCAGTACACCTGCGGCGCCGTTCCCCCTACGGATCCGCCGGAGGTCAAGTGGCGCTCGAACGCCTCGTACGGAAACGACCGGTGATAGCGGGCGATGGCGAACGTGCTGTAGTACAGCGGGTACGACGGCCCCAGCGCCTCCCGCACCCGCTGGCAGACCTCTTCGGCGGCCTCAGGATGGCCCTTGAACTCGGTCTCGACGTCCAGCACCAGCAGGTCGGCCTCGCCGTACTGCGCCGTCTCAATCGCCAGCTTCGCCTCCCCGGCCGCGTCGCGCCCGTAGAGATAACCCCAACCGCCGACTGCCAGACCGTGCGACTTGAGCGCCCGGCAGATGTCGCGGAACGACGGCCCTTGGGCGAACCAGCGGCCGCCGTCGAAAGCCTTGACGATCGCACCGCGGCAGCCCGCGGACCGCAACCGCTCGGCCACCCGATTCGCGTCGCCGTCGTCACAGCGGCGCCAGTTCCAGATCCAGACCCACTTACCAGCGAGAGATTCCACCTCCACCACCTCCTCCTCGTCAGACGCAGGATCGCAGCCGTGGGGCTCGAAATCCAAGGGCCAAACGGCGCCAGCGGTGGAGAAAGCGAAGTGGGAGGGTCAGCAGACCTCCGCCTCCCGCGTCGTCATCACCCCGTAACGGCTACAGCGACTTACGGAAGTAGTACTCGACGCTCTTGCTCGCGTAGTGTAGCTCGCGCGTGTCCGGGCCACGTTCGTAGCCGAGCCGCTCGTACAGTCGGTGCGCGTCCTCGAACCGCGTATCGCTCCACAGAATGACCGTCGTCGCGCCGCGGCTGCGGGCCTCCGCCTCGACCAGCCCGCACAGGCGCGCGCCCAGGCCGAGACG
>JADFKG010000198.1 GCA_022565075.1 Chloroflexota bacterium
TGGCGGCGTTGGAGGCGACGGCCGCCTGTCCGAACCCCGTGACGATCAGGTTTAGCGGCTCGCTGCCCTCGACGGCGGCGATATCGCCGGCTGCGTAGACGCCCGGCAGGTTCGTCTCCATGAAGATGTCGGTGCGGATGTGGCGCTTGTCCACCATCTCCAGGCCCCAGTCCGCGATCGGGCCCAGGTCAGCCTTGAAGCCGATGTTGATGAGCACGATGTCGACGTCAAGCGTTCTTTCCTCGTCGGTGTGGCTCTCGTAGATCGTCGCCGTCTCAACGGTGTCGTTGCCGTCGATGCGTCGCAGCTGCCAGAACGTCATGATCGGGATATCGGTCGTGCGCAGCTCCGCCAGGCTGGCCTCGTGGGCGCGGAACTGGTCGCGGCGGTGGATGATCGTGATCTCCCGCGCCCAGTCCTTCAGGTTCAGCGCCCAGTCAATCGCTGTGTCACCGCCGCCGATGATCAGGATTCGCTTGTCGCGGAACGGCCGCTTGTCGTCGACGAAGTAGTACACGCCGCGGTTCAGGTACTTCTCGACGCCCGGCCGGTCCAGACGGTTGGGCTCGAAGGCACCGATGCCGGCGGTAAGAACCAACGAGCGCGAAAGGTGCGCGTTTGTCGCACCGCCCAGGCGCCAGACTTCCTCACCGTCCACCTCCTGGCGGGTCAGCGTTTCCAGACGCTCGTCGAAGACATAGGTCGGCCCGAAGAGCCGGCTCTGCTCGATCAGCGCCTTGACGAGGTCTTTCGCCAGCACCTTGGGGTGGCCGGGCACGTCGTAGATGAACTTCTCGGGGTAGAGGACCGCCAGCTGGCCGCCGGCCTCCGGCAGCGCCTCGATGATCTTCGTCTTCATGCCGCGCATCCCGGCGTAGAAGGCCGCGAAGAGGCCGGTCGGCCCGGCTCCGATGATCGTAATGTCGTAGACGTCGCTATTCTCAGGCATGCGGGACCTCTCTGCTCAGCGGACCATCCGTCTCTCTATCGTACCGAGCTGCCGCGCCTGAGTCGCCCTTGCCGGATCGGGCGATTCGCTGTTACCTTCCGGGCGTGGATCCGATCGAGAGGCTACGCGAAATCTGCATGCAGTTCCCGGAGGCTCACGAGAAGGCGTTCGGTGGCCACGAGCCGCCGGCCTTCCGGGTCCGCGACAAGATGTTCGCGATGGTGTCGACGGGCGACGGCCGCGTCTCCGTCTGGATGAAGGCGGGGCCGGGCGCGCAGGACGTGCTCGTCGGCGGCGACCCGGAGCGCTTCTTCGTGCCGCCTTACGTGGGCGGGCGCGGCTGGATCGGCATCCGCCTGGACGTCGACGGCCTGCAGTGGGGATTGATCGGGGACCTCGTGGACGACAGCTACCGCATGACGGCGTCCAAGCGCCTGGTCAAGCTGCTCGACGAGGGCGAAGCCTAGATCGCGTCCATGTACTCGGCGATCGCGTCCAGGTGCACTCCCGTGACTGCGATCTCCGGCGCGTAGACGATCTCGTCCGCTGCCCAGACGAGCGTCGGCTTGCCCTCACGCGTGACGCCCGTGATGTCGCCCAGCACCTTCATGATGTTGTCGGTGATGCGCAGCGTGTTCGGCATGATCGGCTCGGCCAGGCGCCCGTCCTTGATCACGTACGAATCGGCGATCACCGTGCCCGTGAAGTCGCCCGCTCGCAGGCCGTTCACCGGGTACGTGTACCAGATCCGCCCGATGTAGAGACCGTTGCCGACGAGCCGGCAGATCGACTCCGTATCTGGCACGTCGCCCGGGATCAGGATGTTCGTGGCGTGGGTGCCCGGCTGCGAGTCGAAGTGGCGGCCGCCGCCCATCGCGTAACGAAAGCCGTTTCGCGGCACGAAGGCGGCGGGCCAGTCCTTCGGGTCGGCGCCCAGCTTCTCCTTCGCCTTCGGGTCGTTCTGGATGCGCTGCGACTCGTACCAGTTCGAGAGCAACCCCACGAGCTTGCCGTCCTTGATCAGCTCCGTGCGGCCCGTCGGCAGCCCCTCGCACGTGATCCCTTTCGAGCCGACGAGCCCGGGCGCCGCGCCGTCGTCGATGATCGTGAGCTTCGGCGAGGCGACCTGCTGACCGAGCTTGCCCATGAACGGCGAGGCCGCAGCGTAGAAGACGCCCGTGTCCAGCCCCGGCATCACGATGTGGTGGAGGATCTCCATCACCGCCTCGCGGCCGAAGACGACGTGGTAGTCACCCGTCGGTAGCCGCACGCCGCCGATACCGGCGATCGCGTTCTCGGCTGCCTCCCGGCCGGCCTCGTCCGAGAAGTCGGCCAGCCGCGTCGCCGCCGCATAGCCGCTGCCCTTCGCCTTCTCGCGCTCCACCATCGAGGTGATGAACGACATCACCATAGTCGAC
>JADFKG010000062.1 GCA_022565075.1 Chloroflexota bacterium
GATGGTCGCCTCGTTGTCCACTTCAGTTCGCGTGCCGAGCCCGCCTGGCACAAGCAGCACGTCCAGGCGCGGGCAGTCGCCGAACGAGTAGTCTGCCTCGATCGTCGTGCCGAGGTAGGAGCGAACAGGTTCGCCGTCCTGGGAGACCGTGACAACTCGCCACTGACCGTTCGAGCTCATGGCGAGCATGCCGAAGACCTCCTTGGGGCCGATGGCGTCCAGATCCTCGAAGCCGGCGAAGAGGACGATGCCGATAGTCTTCGTCATCGCGTGACAACCTCCTCGCCCTCGCCTCGGCCGCGCCAGCCAGCGATCGCGCGCCGCACGAAGCTGACCACGCCGATCGGCTCCTTGCGCACGAGAGGCGTTTCGTGCAGCCTGCACTTCGTCTCGTAGCCGAGGCCGCTATAGACGGCGACGGCCGCTGTGTTCTCTTCCTCGACGGTGAGAGCGACGAGATCACAGTCCGCCAGGAGGTGACGGCTGACGGCGCTCGTCGTCGCCTTCGCCAGTCCCCGGCCGCGGTACTGCGGGTGTGTGAACACGTTGCCGACAACGGCGATCCGCTCGGCAGCTGAGACGACGTGTGTGCCGGCGATCGAGATCAGGTCACGGCCCTCGTAGATGCCGTAGTAGACGGCGTCGTCGAGGTGCTCGGTGCGGTAGGCCGTCGGCCCGCCCTCCGCCGAGTACAAGCGGTTGACGGCCGCGATGTCGGACGTTGCCAGGCGTCGGGCGGCGTCCTCCACCGGCCGGAACGCGTCGCTCTCGACTGTCATCCGCAGCATCACCTGGGGGCGTGTCATGAGGAAGTATTTGCGAGCGATCGCTTTGTGCTCAAGCATTAGGCTGCCAAAGGCGAAGCGGGGGCCGGGGTGCACCGAAAGCACAGCGTCCAGCGCCGTGGCGTCGCCGAGCGCGAAGAGCGCGTTGCCGAGCGGGCTCTTCGAGTGCACCAGCAGCGCCTCGCCGTTCGGCCCGGCTGACCGATACCACTTGTTGCGTGGGAACATGTCTGGATCCAGTTGAGCCAGCGCGTAGGCCGTGTAGGGGCGCTGCGGTTCCAGGAGACGCCGGATCGCCGCCGGGTCGGATAGCTCCGTGATACGGTACTCGGCTCGCGTTGCCGCCGTCGGGCGCTCGCGGGACACGGAAGTCATCCGCTCACCGCCTGCCCGGCGTAGCGGCCGATGATCGGCCCAAGGCGCTGCTTCGTCGCTGCCGGCACGATGTCGAGCGACGTCACGAGCGCGTCTTTGAGGGCGTCCTTGCAGGCGCACTCGCGCGTCTCGGGCAGCCGCTGCAGGGCCAGGCGAACGGCCCTTCGCGAGACATCGACGTTACGCAGGAGGTTGGCGACGATCATCTCCGCCGTCACGTCCTTGTGGCCGTCGTGCCAGCAGTCGTAGTCGGTCGAGCAGGCCAGCACGGCGAAACAGATCTCCGCTTCGCGGGCCAGCTTGGCCTCGGGCAGAGCGGTCATCCCGATGATGTCGGCTCCCCATGTGCGGTAAAGGTTGGACTCGGCGCGCGTTGAGAACGCCGGCCCCTCGATGACGACGTAGGTGCCGCCGTTGTGAACCGTCGGCGCCGTCTCTTCCGCGGCGCCACCGACGACGCCGCGCAGATGCGAGCAGAACGGATCGGCGAAGGCTACGTGTGCGACGAGGCCTTCTCCGAAGAACGTCGAGGCGCGCCCCCTGGTGCGGTCGATCAACTGGTCCGGCACGACCAGGTGCAGCGGCTCGATCTCCTCGCGCAGGCTGCCGACGGCGCTGACGCTGACGATGAACTCGACGCCCAGCTGCTTGAGCGCCCAGATGTTGGCGCGCGCCGGGATCTCCGCTGGCAGCAAGCGGTGGCCCAGGCCGTGGCGCGGCAGGAAGGCGACCCTCTGGCCGTCCAGCGTGCCCGTTGTGATCGCGTCGCTCGTCGGCCCGAAGGGCGTGTCGGCGTTCAACGTCTCGACGTCCGAGAGGCCATCCATCTCGTAGAAGCCGCTGCCGCCGATGACCGCGGCGCGGACCGCCTCAGCCACGTGCGGGCACTCCGGCTTCGCAGGCGCGGCGCAGGCTCTCTTCGTACGGAGGGCGCGCGACGCCGTTCTCGGTGATGATCGCGCTCACGTAGGCGTTCGGCGTCACGTCGAAGGCGGGGTTGGCGGCGTCGATGTCGTTTGGCGCGATGTTGACGCCGCGCACGGACGTCACCTCGTCGGCGGAGCGCTCTTCGATCGGTATCTCGTCTCCGGACGGCAGCGACAGGTCGATCGTGCTCGTCGGGGCGGCGACGTAGAAGGGAACGCCGTTCTCCTTCGCGAGCACGGCGAGCCCGTATGTGCCGATCTTGTTGGCGACGTCGCCGTTGGCGGCGATCCGGTCGGCGCCGACGACTACTGCACCGGCGAGGCCTCGTCTCAGGGCGGAGCCGGCCGCGCTGTCGGCGATCAGCGTGAAGGGGATCGCTTCACGCTTCAGCTCCCAGGCAGTGAGGCGCGCGCCTTGCAGCAGCGGCCGCGTCTCCGTGGCGATGACGTGGCGTAGCTGGCCGCCCGTCCAGGCGGCGCGCACGACGCCGAGCGCGGTCCCGTAGCCGCCGGTCGCCAGGGCGCCCGCGTTGCAGTGCGTCATCACGGAGACGCCGGAAGGCAGTAGTTCCGCCCCGTAGGCGCCGATGCGCTGGTTGGCGGCGACATCCTCTTCGTGGATCTCGCGCGCCGTGCGCACCAGCGTCTCCCGCGCGCCCGCTGCGTCCGAGGCGGACTCAAGCGCGCGCAGGCAGCGGTCCAGGGCCCACGAGAGGTTGACGGCGGTCGGCCGCGTCGCGCGCAGCACGTCCGCCGCTTCGGTCACATCGCGCCGCAGCGCTTCTGCGTCCGTTGCCGCGCTCTCCAGGGCGGCGAGCGCAAGTCCGTAGGCAGCCGAGACGCCGATCAGAGGCGCGCCGCGCAGTTGCAGGCGGCGGATCGCCTCGGCGACGACCCGGTAGTCGGCGGTCTCGACCCAGGTCTCTTCCTGCGGCAGGAGTGTCTGGTCGAGAAACCGCACCTTGCCTTCGTCGAGCCATTCGATGGGCAGGAACAGGTCTTGCAGCGCTCTACTCCTTGTTCGTGGGCACAAAAAAACTCCTCGCGGCGGAGAAGTCTCATACTTCACTCTCATCTCATTCGCCCGTGGGCGAATCGGAGTTGGCACCGTGTCCGAGGATCGGTTGCCGGGCTTCCAAGGGCCGTTCCCTCCACCGCTCTCGATGAGAGTGTTTCTATTCGATTGGTACGTAGCTGATGGTATCGGTCGTGTCGAGGGGGTGTCAAGGAAAAAGCGGCTAGTGTCACTCGTAGTTGACGAGTGAGAAGACGTCGTAGTCTTCGAGGCGCGAGCGGCCGCTGAGGAAGTCCAACTCCACCAGGAAGGCGAGGCTGTGCACGCGCGCGCCGAGCAGCTCAACGAGCTTGGTTGCGGCCACCGCCGTACCGCCCGTCGCCAGCAGGTCGTCGACGATCACGACCAGGTCGCCTTTGGTCAGCGCGTCCTCGTGGATGTCGAGCGAGCTGGACCCGTACTCCAGTTCGTACTCGACGCTCATGCGGGCGGCCGGCAGTTTACCCGGCTTGCGCACCGGCACCAGCGGCAGCTTCAGGTTGTACGCCAGCGGTGCGCCGAAGAGGAAGCCGCGAGACTCGATCGAGACGATCGCCGCCAGCTTGGCGTGGCGGTATCTCTCCGTGAACGCGTCGATGACCTCTCGCATCGCCTCCGGGTTCTTGAGCAGCGGCGTGATATCGCGAAAGAGGATGCCGGGCTGTGGGAAGTCCGGCACGTCGCGGATCAGCTGCTTGAGGTCCATCCGGAGCGTAAGACTAGCGCCCCTGTGCATCTCAGTCCACGTCTTGCGTTAGAATCCCGTCAGAGAGGAGACTTCGTGAGCGAGCAACTGGTGAGCGAGAACGCAACCGCACTCAAGCAGCGGGCGTCGGACGAGATCGAGCGGCGAAAGCAAGAGCTGATCGACCTTTCGCTGCGGATCCACGCCACGCCCGAGATCGCCTTCCAGGAGCACAAGTCGTCCGCCATGCTCGCGGACTTTCTGGAGGGGCAGGGCTTTGCTCTCGATCGCGGCATCTGTGAGATCGATACGGCGTTCCGCGCCACCTACGGGAGCGGCGAACCGCGCATCGCCTTCGTGGCCGAATACGATGCGCTGCCGGGCGTCGGTCACGGCTGCGGACATAACATCATCGGCACGGCGGCGGCGGCGGCTGGCATCGCGCTCAAGAGCCTGTTGCGGGAAGACGGTGGTGGCACCGTGCTTGTGATCGGCACGCCCGCCGAGGAAGCAGCCGGCGGCAAGGTGTATATGGTCGCCCGTGGCGCCTTCGAGGGGCTCGACTGCGCGATGATGGTGCACCCGGGCAACCGCAACACGTTCGTGGCTTACGCCCTCGCCTGCCTCGAGCTGGAGATCGAGTTCCGGGGCAAGGAAGCGCACGCGGCCGCTCGTCCCGAGGCCGGCCTGAACGCCCTCGATGCGATGGTTGCGGCGTTCTCCAACCTTGGCCTGATGCGACAGCAGATCCGCGACTCCGCCCGCGTCCACGGCATCATCACAGAGGGCGGACAGGCCGTGAACGTGATCCCTTCCCTCACGAAGGCGAAGCTCCTCATCCGCACCGAGGAAGACGAGTATATGGACGAGGTGCTTAAGCCGAAGGTGCTCGCTTGCTTCGAGGGCGCTGCCCAGGCCACCGGCTGCCAGCTCATCTACAAGTGGGGCGAGGAGTCCCGCTACAAGACGATGCGCACGAACATGGCGCTCGCCGAGGCCTATCGCGCCAACATCGAGGGTCTCGGGCGGACGACGGTGATGCCAGAGTCGAAGCGCTCGATGGGCTCAACTGACATGGGCAACGTCAGCCAGGTCGTGCCCGGCATCCACCCGGCGATCTCGATCGCGCCGCCCGACGTGCCGATCCATACGGAGGAGTTCCGCGAGATCGCCAAAGGCGAGTCGGGCCACGCGGGCCTGCTGGACGGGGCTAAGGCGCTGGCGATGACGGGCATCGACGTGCTCCTGAACCCGGATCTGCGCAAACGCATGAAGGATGAGTTCGCCGAGACGGGCGAACGGAAGTCCGATGGCGCGGGATAGGCGCCAGGCGACGCCGGGATGATCGCCTCCGATCCGGTAATCGCCCTCGACGCCATGGGCGGTGACGACGCCCCGGGCGAGATCGTCCTCGGCGCCGTACAGGCTGCGCGCGATCTCGGCGTGCGCGTCGCGCTTGTCGGCCCGCGGGAAGTGCTGGAGGCCGAGATCGCCAAGCACGGTGCGCGTCCCGAGCGCATCACGGTGGTGCACGCGCCGGAAGTGATCGGCATGGTGGAATCACCGGCGCTGGCGGCGCGGCATAAGAAGGAATCGTCGATCGTCGTCGGCCTCAAGCTGGTCAAGCGCGGCGAGGCAGACGCCTTCGTCTCCGCCGGCAACACGGGCGCGATCATGGCTGGCGCGATCATGTACATCGGCCGCGTCCGCGGCATCGAGCGGCCGTCGATCGCGGCGCTGATGCCGCTTTCCGGCAAGCTCACCGTGCTGCTGGACATCGGCGCGAACGCCGACGCCAGGCCTTCGTACATGCTGCAGTGGGCGCAGATGGCGGCGGCTTATATGGAACGCGTCTGGAAGCGCGACAACCCCACCGTGGCGCTGCTCAACATCGGCGAGGAGGAAGGGAAGGGCAACACGCTGACGCAGCAGGCCTACGACTTGCTGAAGGCCAGCCCGCTAAACTTCATCGGCAACGTCGAAGGCCGTGACCTGCCGTTCGCCGCGGCCGACGTCATCGTCACGGATGGCTTCACGGGCAACGTCGTCGTCAAGACGATGGAGGGCATGGCCGACTACGTGATGGGCGAGATCCGGAGCGCGATCAAAAGCCGCCCCTGGTACATGGCTGCCAGCGTGCTGCTCCTGCCCGCGTTCGGGAAGGTGCGAAAGAAGACAGACTACCGTGAGTACGGCGCAGGCCCTCTGCTGGGCACGAAGGGGCTCGTGTTCATCGGCCACGGGCGTAGCGACGCCAAGGCGATATCGAGCGCGCTGAGGGTGGCGGCTGAGTCAGCGCGGTCGGGCATGCTGGAGGCGATCCAGCAGACGGTTCCGGCCCGCTCGTCCTGAGGTTCTCGAAGGGCGAGCGGAGCGCAGAGGTGACGCTTAGGGAGCCCCGTGAAACGCTCTTGGTTCGAGAGCCTCACCATGAGCGGCCGGCGGACACCCGCACAGCGGGCGCTAGCGGCGGACGAGCCAGTCGGCGAGTAGCTCCGAGAACTCCTGTACGCGGCCGCTGAGGCGCAGCGGCTCGGGTGCCAGTTCGGACTGGATCAGCGCACCTTCGTACGTGGCCATGAGGGCCGAAGCCTGCAGCGAGATGTCCACGTCGTCGCGGACGATCCCTAACTCGCGGCCAAGCTTGAGTGCGTCGACGACGAAGTCGTGCCAGCCGGCGTAGAACTCGGCCAGCCGGGCGCGCACCATTTCATTGCGCATGGCGTGGGCCATGAACTCGTAGTAAACAGCCGTTCCCAGTGGCTCACTGCCGCGGGTGTCGAAGAACGCCTCAAGGATGCGGCGCTGGTTCTCGGCGATGCCGATGCTCGGATCGAGGGCGTGCCGGAGGGTCTCCTTACGCGCCTCGATGCGCTGGCGCAGCATCTCCCAGAAGAGGTCTTCCTTGCTCTCGAAGTGGACATAGAACGCACCCTTGGAGAAGCCAGCCTCGCGCACGATTTCGTCAACTGTCGCGCGTTCGAAGCCGTTGTGGGCGAAGATCTTAAGAGCCGCGTCAAGAAGACGCCGGCGGGTCTGTTCACGGCTGCGACGGCGCTTGGTGGGCGTTTGGGCGGTAGTCACAATCGTGCCGGATTATACACGCCGCGGTAGGGGATTGCGAGCGTCAGAGACTGGCCGGTCAGTTCAGCCGCTAGCACGGTGGCCGCAGCCTGGCGCTAGGTGTCTTGCCGCTTTGGGGCGCCCATGCGCATCCACATCTTGAGCGCTTGCTGCATGTTGCGGACCGCCTGCTCTGGCGTCTCGTCATCGCAGAGGCAGCGCTCCACGTGGTGATCCAGCAGGCGGAGGCCCACCTGGTCGAGGCTGCTGCGCGCGGCCATCAGTTGTGTCACGATGTCCTCGCACACGCGGTCCTCTTCCAGCATGCGCTGGATGCCGCGGATCTGGCCCTCGATGCGGCGCAGACGAGCCAGCAGGTTCTGCACTTCCTGCGCTAGCTTATCGTTGGTCTTTTGCTTCGTATCAGCGTCCATTGACATACCCCTCGGGGGTATGCTACCATGAGTTCACCAAACGAGTCAACCGCAGCTAGAAAGCGCAGGAGGATCCCCATGAGCAAGCCCCAGGACGTATCGGACAACGAGTGGGATGCAGAGGTACTGTCCAGCGATACGCCAGTGCTCGTAGACTTCTGGGCGCCCTGGTGCGGTCCCTGCAAGATGGTGGCCCCCGTCGTCGATGAGCTGGCCGAGGAGTACGACGGCAAGGTGAAGTTCGTCAAGCTCAACACCGACGACAACATCGAGACGGCGTCCAAGTACGGAATCCGCAGCATCCCTACGCTCATGGTGTTCAAGGGTGGCGAGATCGTCGAGCAGGTGGTCGGCTTCCGCCCCAAGAGCGAACTCAAGAAGTCGTTGGAAAAGGCGCTTGCCTAAGTGACCGACGACCTACAGTACGACGTCGTGATTATCGGCGGCGGTCCGGCCGGACTCGCCGCCGGCGTCTATGCGGCGCGTGGCCGACGCAAGACCGTCCTTCTGGAGAAGGGCGTGATCGGCGGTCAGATCGCCCTCACGGAGCTCGTCGAGAACTACCCCGGCATCAAGAGCATCAACGGCTTCGACCTGGCGCAGGAGATGCTGACACAGGCCGAGAGCTACGGCATGAAGACGGCCTACGTCGAGGTCAACGGCATCGAGCAGTCCGGCGACCTCTGGACCGTCCGCACGAGCGACGGCGACTACACGGCGAAGGCGATCATCATGACCGCCGGCGCCGACTACGACAAGCTGGGCATCCCCGGCGAGGAAAAGCTGACCGGCAAGGGCGTCTCCTACTGCGCTACCTGCGACGCGGCGTTCTTCAAGGACATGGAGACGATCGTCGTCGGCGGCGGCGACGCGGCGCTCGAAGAGGCGATATTCACGACGCGCTATGCCACGAAGGTGACGATCGTGCACCGCCGCGACGAGCTGCGCGGAAGCGCCATCCTGCAGGAGCGTGCCTTCGCCAACGACAAGATCGACTTCAAGTGGAACACTATCGTCACGGATATCCTCGGCGACGAGCAGGTGACGGGCGTCAAGCTGAAGGACGTCAAGACCGGCGAGGAGAGCGAGATGCCTATCTCCGCCGTCTTCATCTTCATCGGCCAGCACCCGAACTCAGACTTCATCGGCGACCTCGCCCCGATGGACAAGGGCGGCCACGTCATCGTCGACGACTGGATGCGGACGCCGCAGCCCGGCCTCTTCGTGGCCGGCGACGTGCGCCAGAACAGCGCTCGCCAGGTGGCATCGAGCGTCGGCGACGGCGTCACCGCCGCCATCGGCGCCGAGCACTACATCGCCGACAAGTTCCCGGAATCAGAGCTACACTCCGCGGAACCGGTCGAGACCACCGTTTCCGCCTGACCAACACTGCTTCTCTTGCGAACGCCGCCCTTCGGGGCGGCGTTCTTGCGTGCGGGATACACTGGGAACGATGCTGTTCGTTGAATCCGTAGCGCGATCGTTCGGCGGCCTGGACGTCCTCCAGGGCGTCTCCTTCACCGTGGGCAAGGGCGAGCGCGCCGGCCTCGTCGGGCCGAACGGCGCCGGCAAGACGACGCTCCTGCGCATCATCGCCGGCGAAGACGAGGCGGACGAGGGTCGCGCGGGCGTCTCCGGCAAGTCGCACGAGGGCCGCGGGGGCGAGCTCGGCTACCTGAAGCAGGAGGCCGGCGTCGAGAGCGACAACACCCTCTTCGCCGAGATGTGGACGGCGTTCCCGGAGGCCCGCCGCATCGAGCTGCGCCTGGCGGAGATCGCCGACGCGCTCGTGGCCGGCGACGGAGACGTCGACGCGTTGATCGAGGAGCAGGCCGCGCTGTTCGAGGAGTTCGACCGCCTCGACGGCTATCGCATCGAGTCTCGCATCGCGCGCGTGCTGGACGGGCTGGGCTTCTCGGTTCCGGACCGCAAGAAGCGCTGCGGCACCTTCAGCGGCGGCTGGCAGATGCGCATCGCGCTCGCCAAGGTGCTCGTGCGGCGCCCCGCCAACATTCTCCTTGACGAGCCGACCAACCACCTCGACAAGGCAGCTCGCGACTGGCTGGCGGAAGACCTCTCCGACTACAACGGCGCGTTGCTCATCGTCACCCACGACGGCGAGTTCCTTGACGGCGTCGCCAACCGCATCCTGGAGCTGCGCGAGGGCGCGGTCGAGCTCTATCACGGCAACTACAGCGACTATCAGCGCGTCAAGGCCGCCAAGCTCCAGCAGCTGGACAAAGCAGCCGGTCGCCAGGAGCGCCAGCTGGCGAAGCAAGAGCGCTTCATCGAGCGTTTTCGCGCCAAGAACACGAAGGCTACCGCGGTCAAGAGCCGCGAGAAGGCGCTGGCGCGCATAGAGCGCATCAAGCGGCCGGGCAAGGAATCAGAGGTGCACATCGGGCTCGAGGCGCAGGGCCGCACGGAGAACGACGTGCTTGTCCTGGACGGCGTCGGCCACGTGTACCCCGTACGAGAGGGCGACCCGGACGGCCAGGATGACCACGTCGTCCTCGTGGACGTGAACCTGCGCGTGGAGCGGGGACAGAAAGTCGTGCTCGTGGGCCCGAACGGCAGCGGCAAGAGCACGCTGCTCAAGATCGCCACCGGCCACATCCAACCTACGGAGGGCAGCGTGCGGTGGGCTCAGCTTGCCCGCTGCGGCTACTACGACCAGCACCAGGACGAAGCGCTCGATCCGGACAAGACGCCCCTCGAGGAGCTGCGGGCCGCCGCCCCGACCGCGCGCGATGAACGCCTGCGGACAGTGCTCGGCCAGTTCCTCTTCCGCGGGGACGACGTCTTCCAGCGCATCAGCACGCTTTCCGGCGGCGAGCGCAGCCGCGTTGCCCTGGCCCGGCTGACTGTGCAGCCGACCAACGTCCTCGTCCTCGACGAGCCGACGAACCACCTCGACCGCACGACGCGCCGCAAGCTGATCGAGGTGCTGGCGAAGTACGACGGCACGATCATCTGCGCCGCCCACGATCCGGGTATCCTCGAGCGTGTCGCCACGCACGTCTACGAGGTCAGCGACGGCGACTGCCGCGAGCTGATCGATCTGCGGCGGGACCGGCCGAGCAAGCAGTCGCTCGGCCGCAGGTAGCGGCCCGGGTGTCGCCGCGCTAGTCGACGACGATTACGCCGCCCATGCTGCCCGGGTGTAGATCGCAGCGGAACGTGAACGTCCCCGCGGTGGCGCCATCCAGCGTCAACTCCTCGACGGCGCCGGAGTCGATCGTTGGCACGAAGGCATCGTCCTCAGTGTCGTAGCGGCCGTCGATGCCGGCGATGCGTATGGTGTGCGTCGCCGGGTCGTTGTTCGTCAGTCGGATCGTTACCGTGTCGCCGAGCGGGACGTGCAGGTTGTTCGGCGAAAACAGGATGTCGCTCAGCGCCACTTCGATCACGCCGTCCACGGGCTCGGTCAGCGTTGCGTCTATCGCCTGGGCCGGGTCCGGCTGCTGCTGCGGTACGGGCTGCGACGGGAAGAGGTTCGGCGTTTCGGTGGCGATGGCGTCGCTGCCATCATCGTTGTCCCCGCAGGCGGCGACGAACAGCGCGGCTACCAGGAGCAAGAGCAGTGCGGGCGCGAGCTTCAATCAACCAACCTCCGGGGTGCGTTTCTCCGGTCGAGGATACAACCCCGGAACGTGCACAGGCTATCCGGTGACCGT
>JADFKG010000063.1 GCA_022565075.1 Chloroflexota bacterium
TAAGCTATACTCTACACTTCCATTTTCATTTAAAGTGACGTTAAACAAAAGTGGAAAGTTTGCAAAATTGTAAAGAGATCCATCTACCGGAAAATTAATAGTCACAAGCGGAGGCATAGTATCAACTACAACAATACTAGAAGGCGTGGTCGTAATAGCAGAGCTCTGAGCATTAACACTAACAACATAACTATACTTTACTAAAACAAAAAATACTCTTAGGATATAAATGTGAAGTTATCACTAGTTATACCAGCATACAACGAAGCCCACACAATTTGCGATGTTGTGCGCGCCCTCGATAGTAAAATTTGTGACGTGGAGGATTCCTTTGAAATTATTCTGGTGGATAATGGTTCGACAGATGAAAGCCCAAAAATTCTCGATGCGCTTCGCAAAGAAGTTCCTCGACTGGTCACAGTCCGAATTCCCGTAAACCGCGGGTATGGCAACGGTATACTTGCCGGTCTTGCGGTGGCAAAAGGAGAAGTGCTTGGGTGGATGCATGCAGACAACCAGACCGGAGCAGAAAATCTTGTAAAGATATATCAGAAGCTAAGGATTGAGAATTTTGATTTATGTAAAGAATCAAGAGTAATTCGAAATGACAGTACCCTCCAAATTGTTCGAAGTAGATTGTACAATGGACTCTTTCGCATGATGTTTCATTCGCCCTTTCATGATGTCAACGGATCCCCAAAGCTCTTTAAGCGTTCTCTATATGAAAAAGCGGACCTTTGTTCAGGGGGCTGGTTTATTGACCCCGAGATTGTAATAAAAGCCATGCAGCTTGGCTGCGCGGTCGGAGAAGTTTCAGTATCCTGGAGTCCCCGGACCCATGGATCGTCAAACGTAAAGATAGGTGCCAGCCTCGAATTTTTAAAAAATATGTTTATGTACCGCTTCTTTAAAAATGAATAGCTTACCGTGATCAGAGATACTCATATATTAAATATTGACTTGCTGCCCAAAACAAATATTCCGGTTGTAATTCTTTGTGGCGGGCGAGGCATACGACAAGAACTGCAGCCAGTCGGGCAGCACCTCGACGCTGTAGTAGACGCCCGATATGAGCAGGACGTCGCCGTCCCTCTCTGCGACCGTCTCTCGCCCTTCCAGGGACATCACGCCCTGGGCCTCGACCTCGGCGCGGGCGATCTCGATGGCGCGCTCGTGGCTGATCACACCGCTGCCTCCTTCGAGCTCGGGCACCGGAATTGTAGTCCTCTGCCAAGGCCTTCCAAATCGGCACACCGTCGCTCGTAGGCGGGGCTCCCGCTACACTGGTAAGTATCCCCTTATGACTATCCGTAGCGACATCCGCAACGTGGCCATCATCGCGCACGTGGACCACGGCAAGACGACGCTGGTCGACGCCATGCTCTGGCAGACCGGCGCCTTTCGCGCTAACCAGAAGGTGGCCGAGCGCGTGCTGGACTCGGGCGACCTGGAGCGCGAGAAGGGGATCACGATCCTCGCCAAGAACACAGCGGTGCAGTACGGCGACGTCAAGATAAACATCGTGGACACGCCCGGCCACGCCGACTTCGGCGGTGAGGTGGAGCGCGCCCTGACGATGGTCGACGGCGTCCTGCTACTGGTCGACGCCAGCGAGGGACCGCTGCCGCAGACTCGCTTCGTCCTGCGCAAGACGCTCGAACGCAACCTACCGGTGGTCCTCGTGATCAACAAGGTCGACCGCTCGGACGCGCGCATCAAGCAAGTGCTGGACGACGTTTACGAACTCTTCCTCGACCTCGACGCCCGCGACGACCAGATCGACTTCCCGATCGTCTACGCCAACGCCCGCGAAGGCTGCGCCGGCCTCGACCCGGAGGCGCTGACCGACGACCTGAAGCCGCTGTTCGACCTGATCCTCTCGCACATCCCGGCGCCCTCGTACGAGGAAGACCACCCGCTGCAGGCGCTCGTCACCAACCTAGACGCCTCGCCATACGTCGGCCGCCTGGCGCTCTGCCGCATCTGGAACGGCTCGATACAGCGCGGGCAGACCGTCGCCTGGTGCCGCACCGACGGCAGCATCGAGCAGGCGAAGATCACGGAGCTCTACGTTACTCAGGCGCTGGAGCGAGTAGACACGGAGGAGGCGCATGCCGGCGAGATCATCGCCGTCGCCGGCATTCCGGAGATAACTATCGGCGAGACGCTGGCCAACCCCATCGATCCACGGCCCCTGCCGGTGATCAAGGTGGACGAGCCCAGCCTTTCGATGACGATCGGCATCAATACATCGCCTCTTGCAGGCCTGGACGGCTCCCAGATGACGGCGCGCCTGCTCAAGAGCCGGCTTGACCAGGAGGTGATCGGCAACGTGGCGATCCGCGTGAAGTCGCTCGACCGGCCGGACGTCTGGGAAGTGCAGGGCCGCGGCGAGCTGCAGCTGGCGGTGCTGGTGGAGATGATGCGCCGCGAAGGCTTCGAGCTGACCATCGGCAAGCCCCAGGTCGTGACGAGAGAGATCGATGGCAAGGTGCACGAGCCGGTTGAGCGGCTCTCGCTGGACATCCCGGAGGAGTTCATGGGCGCCGCTTCGCAGATGATGGCGCTGCGCAAGGGGCGGATGGTGCACATGGTGAACCACGGCACAGGCTGGGTGCGGCTGGACTACATCGTGCCGGCCCGCGGCCTCATCGGCTTTCACACCGAGTTCCTGACGGAGACCCGGGGCAGGGGCATCCTCCACCACGTCTTCGAGGGCTACGAGCCCTGGCACGGCGCCCTGCGTACAAGGCAGACGAGCAGCCTCGTCGCCGACCGCCGCGGCCAGACCAAGACGTACGCCCTGCTCAGCCTGTCGAACCGCGGCACGCTCTTCATCGGCCCCGGCGTCGAGGTCTACGAAGGCATGATCATCGGCGAGAATCCGCGGCAAGAGGACATGGACGTCAACCCATCGAAGGAGAAGAAGGCGTCGAATGTCCGCTCCTCCACGGCCGAGGCGACCGAAGTCCTGACGCCGGCGAACCAGCTCTCGCTCGAGCAGGCGCTGGAGTTCCTGCGCGAGGACGAGTGCCTGGAAGTGACGCCGAACAACGTTCGCCTGCGCAAGGTGATCCTCTCCCGGGACGGCCGCTCCAAGGCGCGCAAAAGAGCCACAACCGGCGTCCGCTGAACGCGCCGCAATCACGTACAGACGCTGCTGCGAAACGCCCCCGCCTGCCGAACGATGAGGAAACGCGCCGCGCGTGCCGTAAAATAGAGGCGTGACCACAATCGGCGTCCTCGCCCTGCAGGGCGACTTCCTGGAACACGCCTCTATGCTGCGGCGGATCGGCGCGGAGACCCGTGAGGTGCGCTCCGCGGAGCAGTTGCGCGCGCTCGATGGGCTGATCATCCCCGGCGGCGAGAGCACGACCCTCGGCCGGCTGATAGAGGACTTCCACCTGCTCGAGCCGCTACGGGTCTTCGCCCGCTCGGGGATCCCGACGTGGGGCACCTGCGCGGGTATGATCGCGCTCGCCCGCCACGCCACCGACCTGCCGTTCCCCACGCTGGAAGCGATCGATATCGAGGTCGACCGCAACGCCTACGGACGTCAGGTCGACAGCTTCGAGGCGGACCTCGACGTTCCCGCGCTGGGAGCCGAGCCGTTCCACGCCGTCTTCATCCGGGCGCCGGTGGTGACCAGCACTGGCGAGGACGTCGAGGTGCTGGCCACCGTCCAGCACGACGGTGAGGCGGCCGCACCTGTCGCCTTACGACAGGGCGCGCTGCTGGCGACGTCGTTCCACCCGGAGCTGACGCCGGACAGCCGTTTCCACGAGTACTTCCTGGAAATCGTCCGCTCACAGGGGAGGATATCCGCAGCAAAATGACCTCCGCTCGCCACCCGCTTCCCACCGACATCGTGGCGCTCGTCTCTTTCGACGGACGCGTCTATCCGAACGAAGCGAAGCCGCTCGACCGCCTCGGCCTCGGCAACGACAAGCCGCACGCGCTGGAGACGGCGCTGGAGCAGTGGTTCTCCTTCGCCACCGGCAAGCACACCTGGGTCAGCGTCCACGGCGCGACGATCCGCGGCCTGATCTCCGCCCGTCCCCGCACGAAGCGCACGGCCTGGGAGATCGCGGTGCTGATCAACACGACCGACGACGACTCGGTCTGGCAGTCGCTCTTCACGCGGATGCTCAGCGGCATCGGCAAGCACGGCGCGGAACGCATCTTCCTGCGCGTCCACCTGGACAGTCCGGTGCGTGAGGCCGCGCGCGCCGCTGGCTTCTTCGCTTATGCGGAGGAGACGCTGCTACGGCGCCCCGCTCTGCCGCCTCCGCCGAAGAGCGACCTGCCCGTGCGCCGCAAGGCAAAGTCGGAGGCGCTGGGCGTGTTCCAGCTCTACAGTCGCGAGATGCCGGCGAACGTCCGCGCGATCGAAGGCGCGACGTTCCGCGAGTGGCAAGCCGCCCAGGAGAAGTGGGGCGGACGCTTCAGCGACCTGGTGGTCGAGGAGGACGCCGTGATCGCCGCCTGGACCCGCGTGGTGCTGGGCCAGGTGAACCGCCTGGCAGCGCTTTCCGCGAGCAGCTACGATGACATCGTCTCGGCGGCGCTGCAGCTGGTCGGCGAGCGTGAGGCCCACTGCCTGGCGCCCAGACACGCGCCCGCCCTGGTGTCGGCGCTCGACCGCCTGGGCTTCGAGCCAGCCGGAGAGTTTTGCGCCATGGCGAAGCGCCTGGCGAAGCCCGCCGAGGAGCTGACGCCGGAGTCGGCCAAGGAAGCGATCACCGCGAACTAACAGATGCTGAATATCACCGACGACCTCGACACCCTCCTCGAAGTGCTTCCGGCAAACGTCGCCGACGCTGTGCGCGCGCGGCCGAACAACTTCGCCCTGCTGGAGATCGTGCTCGACCTCGGCCGGCCACCGGAGGCCCGCTACCCGCACGAAGAGGCGGTTCTCAGCGAGACCGAAGTGACGGAGGCGGACATCGACTTCGTCGTCTCCCGCATCGGCATGTTCACCAGCGACAACCGCGCCGGCATCGAGCGTACGTTGCACCGCATCTCCTGCATGCGCAACCGGCAGGGCCGCATTATCGGCCTCACGTTACGCGTTGGCCGCGCCGTCTTCGGCACGATCCGCATCATCGATGACCTCGTCCGCGACGAGAAGAGCGTCCTCCTCCTCGGACGGCCGGGCGTCGGCAAGACGACGATGCTGCGCGAGGTCGCCCGCTTCCTCGCCGACGACCAGAACAAGCGCGTGATCGTGGTCGACACGTCCAACGAGATCGCCGGCGACGGCGACATCCCGCACCCGGGCATCGGCAGCGCCCGCCGCATGCAGGTGCCCTCACCCGAGCTGCAGCACGCCGTGATGATCGAGGCCGTGGAGAACCACATGCCGGAGGTCATCATCATCGACGAGATCGGCACAGACCGCGAGGCCGCCGCCGCGCGGACGATCGCTGAGCGCGGCGTCCAGCTGATCGCCACGGCGCACGGCAACACACTGGAAAACCTGGTCATGAACCCCACGCTGTCGGACCTGGTCGGCGGCATCGAGTCCGTTACCCTGAGCGACGAAGAAGCGCGCCGCCGCGGCACCCAGAAATCGATCCTCGAGCGCCGCGCACCGCCCACCTTCGACATCCTCGTCGAGATCCAGTCATATAACCAGGTCGCCGTCCACAAGAGCGTCTCTGAGACCGTCGACTCGATCCTCCGTGGCTACGAGGTGCCGCCCGAGATGAGAGAGCTCGACCCTGGGGGCGAACTGACGATCGGCAAGGGGCCGGCGGGCAAAGAGCAGCACCGCGCGGAGAGCGCCGGCCTCCCCACCGCCGCCGTCGCCGACTTCGCCGCGGCGGCGGCACCGCGCCCGCCACCAGAACCAGGACCGGAGCGGCGCATCTACCCGTTCGGCGTCTCCCGACAGCGCCTGAAGCAGGCGCTGCGCGAGACCCAGTTCCCGGGCGCGCTCGTCGATCATCTTGACGACGCCGACGTGGTGGTCACGCTCCGGCCGTACTACCGCCGCAAGCCGCAAACGTTGCACGACGCTGAGGCGCGCTCCATCCCCATCTACGTCGTCAAGAGCAACACCGTCGTCCAGCTGGAGCAGGTGCTCCTGACGATGCGCAGCGAGCGGGCGAACGACCCGGTAACGACGGCCCTGAAGGAGGCGGAGGACGCGATCGGACAAGTGCTTAACAAGTACAACCCGGTAGACCTGAACCCGCAGAACTCCTACATCCGCCGCCTGCAGCACATGACCGCCCAGCGCTACAACCTCATGTCGCGCAGCGTCGGCAAGGATCCCAACCGCTTCGTCCGCATCACTCCCAGCGGGGCCAGATAGAACGTGGCCGGCGACGGCCGACGGGGAACGTTCATCACCTTTGAGGGCGGCGAAGGCTCCGGCAAGTCCACCGTCGCCGAGCGCGCCGCGGCCCGGCTGCGAGAGCAGGGACACGACGTCCTGCTCACCCGCGAGCCGGAGGGGACGGAGCTCGGCCGCCACCTGTGGGCCTTCTTTCGCGACCTGGCGGCCACAGGCAAAACGATGACGGCCGAGGCCGAGCTCTTCCTCTTCGCAGCCGCGCGGGCGGAGCACGTGCGCACCGTCGTCGCGCCTGCGCTTGAGGCCGGACGGGTCGTCCTCTGCGACCGCTTTGCCGACTCCACAACCGCCTACCAGGGATATGGCCGGGGCGTCGATCTGTCGACGGTTGAGGCCGCGAACGTCGCCGCCTGCGACGGCCTCTCTCCCGACCTCACGCTGGTCCTTGACGTGCCTGTAGAGGAAGGCCTGCGCCGGGCACGGGCGCTGGAAGCGAACGAGGCTAAGAGGCCAGACTCAATCGGGTCTGAGACGCTGGCCTTTCACGACCGCGTCCGCGAGGGCTTCCTGGCGATCGCCAGGGCCCACCCGGAGCGCGTCACGGTCGTCGACGCCTCCGGCTCACTGGACGGCGTCGAGGCGGCGGTGAGCGGGGCGATCGAACGCCTGCTCGCGGACCGAAAATAGCTGGACAAAGCGCGAGCCCGCTCGCTAAGATGGAGGCACCGCCACCCCAGCCAGATCTGCTGGCGCCGTGCGGTGGAAGAAGGAGGAGCATTGGGTACTCGATCCGCGGCAAAAGCCCATCGTCAGTCCCTGGAACGACGTCTGCGAAACCGCTCCGTAAAGAGCGCTACGAAGACGGCCATCAAGAAGGCGAACGACGCCATACTGAGCGGCGACCTGGACGCCGCGCGTGACGCCGTACACGAGGCCGTCGTCGCGCTGGACAAGGCAGCTCAGAACGGCGTGCTCCATCACCGCAACTCCGCTCGTCACAAGTCGCGGCTCCAGATCAAGTACAACGCCGCGGTCGCCGTCCGGCAGGTCTCCGGTGAAGCGACGGAGGCTGAAGCTGAGGCGCCGAAGAAGCGCGCCTCAGCCAGCAAGAGGACGTCCAAGAAGTAGCTTTTGTCCGCCTGTTTCGCGTGCGCGTGGACGGCGTTAGGCAGCAGTGCTATTCTATTGCGCGGATTCGCTCTGGATAAGCAGACGCTTAGTTAGCCCATGAAGGAGGCCCAATGACCCAGGAGCAGCTGCCCAACTCGATCAAGGAAGTCATGGACGGGATGCCCGGTGCATTCCAGCCTGACAAGGCCACGGGCGTCGACGCCACGATCCAGTTCAACTTCACCGGTGACGAGCCGGGAAACTACACGGCCAAGGTGGCCGACGGCAAGTGTGAAGTCACAGAGGGCACGGACGACGGCGCCACTGTCACCATCAACGCCCCCTCCGACGTGTGGCTGAAGATCATGCGCCGCGAGCTTGACGGCTCAACCGCATTCATGAGCGGCCAGTTCACCTTCACCGGTGACATGGGCATCCTCATGCAGATGCAGACCTGGTTCGCCCAGAGCTGACCACCAATAAGTCGCGAATTCGGGCCGGCGGCTGGCGAAAGTCAGCCGCCGGTTTGCGTTCCCGTGAAGCCCAGCGGCAGGTAAGCGTCCGCGCCCGGCAAACGACGACCTGCGCCATAGTGTCCGGGGAGTTCGCGGCCCTGACATCTGGTCCGCCTGTTTCGCGTGCGTATGGACGGCGCTCGACAGCAGTGCTATTCTATTGCGCGGATTCGCTCTGGATAAGCAAATGCTTAGTTAGCCCATGAAGGAGGCCCAATGACCCAGGAGCAGCTACCCAGCTCGGTCAAGGAAATAATGGACGGGATGCCCGGTGCATTCCAGGCCGACAAGGCCGCCGGCGCCAACGCCGTGATCCAGTTCAACTTCACCGGCGATGAGCCGGGAAACTACACGGTCAAGGTGGCCGACGGCAAGTGTGAAGTCACAGAGGGCACGGACGACGGCGCCACCGTCACCATCAACTCCCCCTCAGACGTGTGGCTGAAGATCACCCGCCGCGAGCTCGACGGCGCAACCGCATTCATGAGCGGCCAGTTCACCTTCACCGGTGACATGGGCGTCCTCATGCAGATGCAGACCTGGTTCGCCCAGGGCTAAGCACCGAGTAATCGCGAATTCGGGCCGGCGGCTGGCGAAAGTCAGCCGCCGGTTTGCGTTCCGGCAAAGCTGCCCAGCGGCAGGTGAACGTCCGCCCCCAGCACGACGACTACCTCCGCGCTGGTGTCCAGGAAGTTCGCCGCCCTTGTGTCTGACCCGCTGATCACACTGCCTTCCGGCAGCCCCAGCCACTCCGCCACCCTGCTCGCCGTGTGGTCCGCGTTATTGTTGACGTCGATCACGATCGTCGTGTCATAAAGGAGACCGTCGGCGTACTCATCGATGAGAATCTGCTCGCTGCTGACGCCCCGGCCACGCAGAATGCCCGCGAAATCGCCGGCCAGCTCCGGCACGACCGTGCCGTTGAGCACCTCAACACGCGCGTACTCCTGGATCAGGATGCTGTCGCTGAACACCTGAGCCTTCAGCTCCTCGAACTTCACCGGGTCCCAGGAGAGGACGGCCGCTGGGCCACAGTCGCAGGGGTAGGTGGCGGCGGCCGCCGAGACTGTCCGCAGATTGTTGAGGCCGACCTGCTTCGCGAGGAGAGCCAGGCCTGGCACCTTGATCGCCGGTATGTTGGTGCGAACAGATTGCGTGTACTGGTCGTAGAGGCTCTTGGCCTTGCCGACGTCGAACAGGTTGAGGGTCAACGCCTTGCGCGCTACAGCCTGCATCACGGCCTGCTGCCGCTCGATCCGTCTGAAGTCGTCGTCGCTCTTGCGGATTCGCGCGTAGGCGAGCGCGCGCAAGCCGTCCATATGCTCCATCCCTGGCACGAACTCGACGGGGTAGACATCGTAGCAGAACGAGCAGTCGGCGTAGGCGGGATCGTAGGCGTACCGCTCGATCGTCACATCGATGCCGCCGAGCTCATCGATGATTTCGATGAAGTTCGCCCAGTTCATGACGACGTAGTAGTCGATCGGAATACCGAAGTTGTGATCGATCGTATCCATCACCAGCTGTGCGCCGCCGCCGGGATAGCCACGGAGCGTCGTGTACTCGCCCATCTCGTACGCGACGTTGATGCGGTTCTGGCTGTAGATGCCGCCGTTGCCATCGGGGATCTCGACGAGCGTGTCACGCGGAATGGAGAAGGCGCCGGCCGTCTTGGCGAAGGGGTCGATCGTGAAGATCACGACGCTGTCCGTGCGATACGGCTCGTCCGAAGCATCGTCAAGACGCTGGTCGAGGCCGAGCAGCAGGATGTTGATACGCTCGTCAATCGTCTCCGCCCGGTCCTTATCGCTGCCGCCGTCGATGCCGGGCAAGGCCTGGACGATGGGAATGCGCAACTCGTTGCCAGGCAGGAGGTCATCGTCGATCTGCGTCGCCATCGCTGCAAAGGCATAGAGCGAGAGCAAGGCGAAGGCGAAGATTCCAGCGATCAGCGGGAAGTTGAAGTGGCCTCGGTGCCGGTAGGCTCCGGTGTATTCCGTGTCTTCTGGGAGCGGATCCTTGGTCAAGCAGTTCTCCTGGGCCTCGGGCCTCGGGGCAAGCGTGCGCACCCACGCGAGGGCATATGATTATTGGCGGCGGCCCGCGACGCCGTTCGGGCCGGCCATCGGTTCATCTATGCGTAACAACGCTCTCGTTCAGTCAAAGGTTCCCGGTCTCAGAGCGCCACCACGAATCTTGTGCAAGGTCGTAGCCGATTTGACCTGCCTCTTTTCGCTAGCGTAGCATCGGTCTGAAAAGTCAGTCAACGAGCGCCGCCGCGCACTTTCGAACCCGCCTGCACGCCATCCACAGCTCTCCTTCGAGCCGTACCTCTGCCAGATGACCTTCCTCCCGCACGCCGTCCGGCGCCTCCTCCGTGGCGGCGTCTTCTTCATCGCCCTCGCTGTGGTCTGGGGGTGCAGCGGCGGCGCACCGACCGCGACGCCCACCCCCACTGACTCCGGGCCGGCGATCTCGCCCGTAGCGGCCGGGACGGTGATCGACTTCGCCCGGGCGGAACGTCTGTATTACGAGGGCGACTTCGAGGGGGCGCTCGCCATCTATTCGGCGGCGGTCGAAAACGGGAACGAAGCCGAACGGCGGGACGGCCTCTGGGAGATCGCCCGCATACAGGCCAGCGGCGGCGAAAACGACGACGCCGAACGCAACCTGGAGCTCCTCCGCGAGATGTCGCCAGACTTCGAGACCGACCGGCGAGCCCTGCTCCTGCTGGCCAGCGTTGAGTTCGCGCAGGGCGATCTCGACGAAGCGCGCACGGCGTTCGAGGCCTATCTGGAGTCGGGCGGGCCGGCCGCACCGTACGCTCACCTCGGCCTGGCGGACATCGAATCAGCGGACGGCGACACCGAGGCAGCGCTGTCGCGCATCGTCCAGGCGATCGCGGGAGGACTGCCGGCCGGCGTCGAGGCTGAGGCGATCTTCACGCAGGCGGCTCTCTATGAGGCCGAGGAGGACTACGATAGCGCCTCGACCGCGCTGCGCGGCCTGGCGGGCCGATCGCAGCCTGATGCGACGGCGGCCGAAGCGCCCTGGCGCCTCG
>JADFKG010000064.1 GCA_022565075.1 Chloroflexota bacterium
ACCGACTGCCACTGCGACGCCCAGGCCAGCGGGGCCGCGGCCGCTCTACCTGGCGCTGGGCGACTCGCTCTCGGTTGGCGTCGGCGCCTCGGACGAGCCGACGCGGGGATGGGTCGGCCTCGTCAGTGCGGCGCTGCCGGAATGGGACCTCTCCAACCTCGGCGTCTCCGGCGACGACAGCGGCGAGCTGCTGTTCGGCGGGCCGCTGGATGAGGCTCTGCGGCTCATCGCTCTTCGGGCAACAGACGCCGAAGCAGGCAACGAGGTCGGCGCGATCACGCTGGAGATCGGCGGCAACGACCTGCTCGACATCTACTTCGAGCTCGTGATCCCCGGCGACTGCCCCAGCGTGATCGAGGCGCTGCAGCGAGAAGCTTGCGTGACGGCGCTGGAGAGCGCGCTCGCCGCCTACCGATCGAACCTGACGGAGACGCTGGAGCGACTGATCGAAGCAGCGCCGGAGACGCCAATCTTTCTGATGACGCTCTACAACCCGTTCTCCGGTGAAGGCACGGTGCTCGACGAGATCGGGGTGCTGACACTCGAAGGCCAGGAGGGAACGCCGTTCCCGAAGGGGTTGAACGACATCATCCGCGAGGCCGGCGCCGAGGCCGGCGTGATCCTCGTCGAGTGGTACGAGCCGTTCCTTGGCAAGAAGTCGGAGTACATCTCATTCGATCTGATCCATCCGAACGACGCGGGCCACGCCGTGATGGCCGCTGCCGTTACCGAAGCGATGGCGCTGGCCGGCCTGCCGGTCGTAGACTAGCGGCGTGAGCGCCTACGACGTGATCGTCGCCGGGGCCGGCCCGGCCGGCAGTATGGCGGCACGCCTGCTCGCCAAGCGCGGCGCGCGCGTGCTCCTGCTGGACAAGCAGCGCTTCCCCAGGGATAAGCCATGCGGAGGCGGCGTCACCCTGCGCGCGGCCGCCCTGCTGGATATCGACCTCTCGCCCGTGATCGAGCGCACGATCCACGGCGCGCGCTTCACGCTGCGCCTGGGCGAGGCGTTCGACCGCCGCTTCGAGCAGCCGCTCACCTACATGACGCAGCGCAGCCGGCTGGACGCCTACCTCGCGGAACAGGCCGCCGCCGCGGGCGCGGAGTTTCGCGACGGTGTGGCCGTGCGCGAGATCGACCCCGCTTTCAACGGAACATCGTCGTTGAAAAGCACCGTGCGCACTGACGGCGACACTTACACGGCACAGATCCTGATCGGGGCGGACGGCGCCAACGGCCTCGTCGGGCGCACGCTGGGTCTGCGCCCGGAATACGAGGAGGCGGTCGCGCTCGAAGGGAACATCCCATACACGCCGGACATACCGGCGGAGTGGCGCGACGTCTTCGGGCTGGACCTGGGGGGAATGGCCGGCGGCTACGGCTGGGTCTTCCCGAAGGGCGACCACCTGAACATCGGGGTGGGCGCCTGGAAGTACGCCGGCTTCACGCTGCGCCCGAAGCTGTTCGAGCTGGCGCGGCGACACGGCTTCCCGAAGTCGTCGATCGAGAACCTGCGCGGCCACCATCTGCCGGTGCGCGTCCCGGGATCGCTGATCGCGCGCGGCGGGGTCGCCGTCGTCGGCGACGCGGCCGGCCTCGTCGATCCGCTCTCCGGCGAGGGCATCCACATGGCGTTCGCAAGTGGGCGGCTGGCCGCCGAAGAGGCCCTGCGGGTCCTGGCCGGCGAGGCAGCCGACATGAGCGGCTACGAGACAGCGGTCGACCGCCAGCTACAGACGGAACTCACGGTATCGCGGCGTCTGCAGGAGCTTTTCACCTTCGCGCCGGCTCCGTACCTGGCGATCATGCGACGCAGCGACAAGTTCTGGCGCTTCTTCTGCCACCTGGCCCGCGGCGAGATCACGTACCTGGACTTCATGCGCATGATCGGGCCGCTGCGCCTGGCGATGGACTTCTTCGCCGGCGTCGCGGAGAAGCGCCGGCTGGGCCGCGTGCAGTCCGGCCTGCGCTTGATGGCGGCCGCGGGACGCTAGGAGCGTGCGGCACGCCTGGGCGCTGGCGCTAGGCCTGATCGTCGTCCTCGCACTGGCAGCCGCCTGCGGCGACGACAACTCGACGGAGCCGGCGGGCTCATCCACCGCAACGGCGGACGCGTACGCCGAGACGCTGCACTTCACGCGCGCCGGGCACGACGTGACGCTGAACGTCGAGGTGGCGGACGAGCCGGAAGAGCGAGCGCAGGGCCTGATGAACGTCCAGTCGCTGCCGGACGACGCCGGCGTGCTCTTCGTCTGGCCGGCGGAAACGGAGTCCAGTTTCTGGATGCGGGACACCGTGATCCCGCTGTCGATCGCCTTCGTGACGGCAGGCGGCGTGCTCATCGACATCCAGGACATGGAGCCGCTGTCCGAGGAGCGCGTTCTGTCGCCGCGGCCGTATCGCTTCGCCGTCGAGGTGAACCAGGGCTGGTTCGCCGACAACGACGTGCGCGTGGACGACGTGCTGCAGTTGCCCGCCGGCGTCGGCTCGTAGCCGCCGGGCACTCGCGCTCCTGCCATGCGGCACATCATGCCTCCACCGACCCCATGCTAATATCCCCTAGCGGCAGATAGACTCCTGGGAGCCACCAATGTCCTTCGACGAACTGATCGAGAGCGCCGGCATCTCCGACCGCAAGCAGGAGATCCTGCGCCTCAACCACGAATACCTCGCGCCCAACCGCGTCGAGTCCTGGCTCGCCGCCGGCATTCCGCTGGTCATCGCCAAGCGGGAGGGATACCGCATCTGGGACGTGGACGGCGCCGAGCTGCAGGACTTCCACCTCAACGGCGGCACCTACAACCTCGGCCACCGCCACCCGGATCTCCTCGCCGCCATGCGCGAGGCGCTGGAGACGCTGGACGTCGGCAACCACCACTTCCCCAGCGAGGCGCGCGGAGTCTTCGCCGAGAAGCTGGCCCGAAACACCCCCGGCGACCTGCACTACGTCGTCCTCACGCCCAGCGGCAGCGAGGCGAACGACGTGGCGATCAAGTCGGCCCGCCACGCGACGGGCCGGCGCAAGATCGTCGCCCTCGACCAGGGCTTCCACGGCGCTTCCGGCCTCTCCGGCGCCGTCGGCGAGGATACGAACGCGCGGTACTTCAACTCCGACTTTCCCGACGACTTCACGATGATTCCGTTCAACGACCTCGACGCCCTCGACGACGCCCTCAAGGGCGGTGACGTCGCCGCCTTCCTGGCCGAGCCGCTGCCGGCGACCGCCGGCTTCCCGCTGCCGGACGACGGCTACTTCCCCACCGTCCGCAAGCTCTGCGACGATTACGGCACCCTGTTCATCGCCGACGAAGTCCAGACCGGCCTCGGCCGCTCCGGATCGATGTGGGCGATCGAGAGGTTCGGCGCGCAGCCGGACATGCTCGTCACCGGCAAGGGCATCGCGGGCGGCCTCTACCCGATCGGCTGTCTCGTCATGACGAGGGAGGCCGGCAGCTGGCTGAAGGATAACGGCTGGGGCTACGTCTCCACCTTCGGCGGGTCGGAGATCGGCTGTCACATCGCCTCGCGCGCGCTCGACATCACGACGGCGCCCGCCACGACCAAAGCCGTTCGGGAGAACTCGGCCTACATGCGCAGCGGCCTCGACTCCCTGCAGGACCGCTACCCCTACCTGACCGACATTCGCCAGCTCGGCGTCATCTTCGGCCTCGGCTTCGATGACGCCCTCGGCGGCATGCGCATGACGCGATCGCTGTACAAGAGCGGACTCTGGGCGATGTTCGCGGGCTTCGACCGCCGCTACCTCCAGTTCAAGCTCGGCCTGCTCGTCGACAAGGCGTACTGCGACGAAGCGCTCGAGAAGCTGGAGACCGCGCTGAAGGCCGCCACCCCCTGAGCGCCGCCATCTGGGCAAGCCGATGAAGACCGCGAGCGACTTCTACGACGCAACGCCGGACGAGCAGGTCCGCCGCCTCGCTGGCCTGGCCGAGGTCGCGCTCCCTCAGTGGGGCCTCGAAGGCGCGGAGGTGACGCAGGTCGCTTATCGCGAGAACATGACCTTCCGGATCGACGCCGGCGACCGCGGTGTTTTCGCTCTACGCATACACGCGGGCAACTACCGCAGCGACGCCCAGATCCAGTCCGAGCTTGACCTCATGACCTACCTCGACGGCGAGGGGGTCCGCACACCCAGCGTCGTGCCAACGCGGGACGGCGCGCTCTTCACGACGGTCTCCGCGGACGGCGTCACCGAGCCGCGCCAGTGCGATCTCTTCAAGTGGATCGACGGCAAGCCGCTGCGCATGACGGGCCAGCCGATCGGCGAAATCGCGCCGCTAGCGGAGGCCTACACCGAGGTCGGCCGTATCGGCGCGCGGATCTACAACGCCACGGAGAGATGGCAAAGGCCGGCCGGCTTCGACCGTCCCGCCTGGGACGCCGACGGCATCTACGGAGTAGACGGCAACCTCGGCGACTTCCGGCGACTCGAAGCCGCGACGGACGCCCAGATGCGCCTGATGCTCGACGTCAGCGAGAGGCTGACCGACGTGCTGGCGGACTTCGGTCAGTCGCCCGACCGCTACGGCCTTGCCCACGGCGACTTTCTGGCGGAGAACATCTTCGTCTGCGGGGACGGCATCCGGCTCCTCGACTTCGACGACGCCGGTGACAGCTGGTATCTGTTCGACATCGCCACCGCACTCTTCGACCTCCTCGGCACCCCGGCCTACGAGCCCTGCTTCGACGCCATCGTCAGCGGCTACCGAGAGCACCGTGATCTTCCAGACGAGCACCTCGCCATGCTACCGGCGTTCTTTCTCGCCCGTCTCCTCAGCTACCTCGGGTGGTGCGCCAAGAAGCCGCACATGCCACAGACCGCTGTCATCGCGCCTCTTCTCCTGGCCGCGGTCGAGCAACAAGCCCCGGCCCTGCTATCCCCCTGACCCAGGGTTGACGCTTCCACTTATCAACACATACAATGCGTTCACATTAGGCCTGCTCCTGGCGGGGTAGGTGAAATATCGGCTTCGATAGGGAGCCAGTAGTGGTAGTCGGCTCAAGAGAGCCGGGGTTAGCTGAGAGCCCGGTAGCAGAGACGCCGCGAAGTCGCCCTTGAGCCACAGGGTCGAACCGGATGAGTAGGCCCCGTCGGGTGCGCCCGTTACAGCGTTCCGAGAGCCCCGATCTGATCGGGGAACAAGGGTGGTACCGCGAGACCTCAGTGTCCCGTCCCTTCAGGGGGACGGGTTTTTTAGTGCAAGGACGAAGTGATGGTGACGAATAGTACGCCGACCACGCAAAAAAAGAGCCGCCCGAGCGACATCGTCTACCGGGGCGGGTATGCGCGCGCGCCGGCTCGCAGCTACATGCGCGCCATGGGCCTGACCGACGAAGACCTGGCGAAGCCGATCATCGGCGTGGTCAGCTCCTGGAACGAGGCGACGCCCTGCAACGTGCACCTCAACCGCCTCGCCGGCTGGGCGAAGGAAGGCGTGAGCGCCGGCGGGGGCACGCCGCGCGAGTTCACCACGATCGCCGTGACCGACGGCATCTCGATGGGCTACGAGGGCATGAAGGCATCGCTCGTTAGCCGAGAGGTGATCGCCGACTCGATCGAACTGATGGTCTTCGCGCACGGCTACGACGCGTTGGTCGGCGTCGCCGGCTGCGACAAGAGCCTGCCGGGGACGATCATGGCGATGGCGCGGCTGAACGTGCCCTCCGTGTTCGTCTACGGCGGCACCATTATGCCGGGCCGGTGGAAGGACAAGGACGTGACGGTGCAGGACGTCTTCGAAAGCGTCGGCGCCGTCGAGGCCGGGCGCATGACGGAGGCCGAGCAGCACGAACTGGAGCTCGTGGCCTGTCCAGGCGAAGGCTCGTGCGGCGGCATGTACACAGCGAACACGATGGCCTGCGCCAGCGAGGCGCTGGGCATCGCACTGCCGTTCAGCGCTTCGATGCCCGCCATCGCCAGCGAGCGCATGGAGCTCTGCCGCTTTGCCGGCAGCACTGTGATGTCGCTGCTGGAGCGGGACATCCGCCCGCGCGACATCCTGACCGCTCAAGCGTTCTCGAACGCAGTGGCGATCGTCGTCGCCATCGGTGGTTCGACGAACGCGGCGCTGCACCTGCCGGCGATCGCCCACGAAGTCGGCATCGAGCTGACTCTGGACGACATCGACGCCATCGCCCGACGGGTCCCGCACATCGCCGACATGCGGCCGGGCGGACGATTCGTGCAGAGCGACCTGCACGCGGCCGGCGGCGCCCCGCGCGTGATGAAGGAGCTGCTGGACGCTGACCTCCTGCACGGCGACTGTATGACGGTCACCGGCAAGACGATAGCTGAGAACCTCAAAGACCTGGTCTTCGATGCGCCGCCCTCCGCCAACGGCGACGTCATCGTGCCGGTGGACAGGGCGCTCGAGCCGGTCGGTACGCTGGTCGTGCTCAAGGGCAACCTCGCTCCGGAGGGCGCGGTGATGAAGACGAGCGGCGTCAAGAAGACGCAGTACTCCGGCCCGGCCCGCGTCTTCGATCGCGAGGAAGACGCGTTCGAGGCCGTCCGCCGCCGCGAGATCAAGTCCGGCGACGTCGTCGTCATCCGCCACGAGGGCCCGAAGGGCGGCCCCGGCATGCGGGAGATGCTGGCCGTTACGGCGGCGCTCTCCGGCCAGGGGATGGACGAAGATGTGGCGTTGATCACGGACGGGCGCTTCTCCGGCGCGACCCGCGGCTTCGCCGTCGGCCACATCTCACCGGAGGCGGCCGTCGGCGGTCCGATCGCGCTCATCCAGGAGGGCGACACGATCAGCTTTGATATTCCCAACCGGAAAATACAGCTGGAGGTCAGCGACGAGGAGTTGCAGCGGCGTCTTAGCCAGTGGACAGCCCCGGAACCGAAGCACACGACGGGGGCCCTGGCCAAGTACGCCCGACTCGTATCGTCCGCCGCCCGCGGAGCCGTCTGCAGCTAGCGGCGGGCCGTATAACGGGCGGATGCTACGAAAGGCCACTTTACAGCGTCTATAACCCCGAATAGGGAAACTGATTGGAAGGGAACCCAGGCATGGCAAACGGAGACAAGAAAGAGTACACCGGCGCACAGATGGTGATGGAGTCGTTCCTCCGCGTCGGCGTCGACACGATCTTCGGGCTGCCCGGCGGCGCCAACCTGCCGCTTTACGACGTGCTGCCCGAGTACTACCCACGCATCAAGCACTACACGGTGAAGCACGAGCAGGCCGCCGCGCACGCCGCGGACGCCTACGCCCGCATCAAGGGCACGGCCGGCGTCTGCTACGCCACGTCGGGCCCCGGCGCCACGAACCTGGTAACGGGCATCGCCAACGCCTTCATGGACTCGGTGCCGCTGGTCTGCGTGACCGGCCAGGTGATCCGGGCGCTGATCGGCCGCGACGGATTCCAGGAGGCGGACATCCAGGGCATCACGATCCCGATCACCAAGCACAACGAGCTCGTGCTGGACGTCGATGACATCCCGCGCGCGATGCAGCAGGCGTTCCACATCGCGACGACGGGCCGGCCCGGTCCGGTGCTGGTCGACATTCCGCGGGACACGCTGCAGGAGAAAGGCGAGTTCTACTGGAGCGACAAGGTGCAGCTGCGCGGCTACCGCCAGGACAACTTCGCGCCTGACCCGAACGAGATCCAGAAGGCCGCCGACCTGATCGCGCAGTCCGAGCGCCCCGTGATCCTGGCCGGGCACGGCGTCATCATCTCCAGGGCCTACGACGAGCTGCTGAAGCTGGCGGAGACGGCGAACATCCCGGTGATCACGACGCTTCTGGGCATCAGCGGCTTTCCGGGGACGCACCCGCTGTACCTGGGTATGCCCGGGATGCACGGCATGTACTGGAACAACCGCGCGATCAACGAGGCTGACCTTCTGATCGGCCTGGGCGTTCGCTTCGACGACCGCGTCACCGGCCGCCTCAAGGACTTCGCGCCGAAGGCCAAGATCGTGCACATCGAGATCGACGAGGCAGAGATCGGCAAGAACGTGCGCCCGGCGGCGGCGATCCATTGCGATCTGAAGGCGGGCCTGACCGAGCTGAACAAGCACGTTAAGCCGAAGGAGCGCAGCGCCTGGTTCGAATGGATCGACGACATGCGCCGCAACCACCCGTCGATCACGATTCGCGAGACGGACGAGGTGCTGCCGCAGTACGTCATCGACAGCATCTACCGCGAGACGAAGGGCGATTGCATCGTCTGCACGGGCGTCGGCCAGCACCAGATGTGGGCGGCGCAGTACTTCTGGTACGACAAACCGAACAGCTTCGTGACGTCCGGCGGCCTGGGAACGATGGGCTTCGAGGTGCCGGCCGCGATGGGTGCGCAGGTCGCCGCTCCGGACGAGACCATCTGGTCGATCTGCGGCGACGGCGGCTTCATGATGACGATGCAAGAGCTGGCGACGATCGCCGAGTACAACTGGCCGATCAAGTTCGCGATCATCAACAACGGGACGCTGGGCATGGTGCGCCAGTGGCAAGAGCTGTTCTATGGGAACAACATTGTTTCCACGCCGCTCAAGAACCCGGACTTCGTAAAGCTGGCCGAGGCGTTCGGCGTCAAGGGCCTGCGCGCGGAGCGAAAGGAAGAGGTGAGGCCGACGATCCACGCCGCGATGGAGCACGATGGCCCCGTGGTCATCGACTTCCGGGTCCACTACGACGAGAACGTGTATCCCATGGTGCCGCCCGGCGCATCGCTGGACGAGACCATTGAAGTGCCGGCGACGGAGACCGCCCCCGCCCAAGAGGTGAAGGCATGACGAACTCAAGCGAGGAGATCCGCAAGAAACGACCGCACACGATCATCGCGCTGGTCGAGGACCGGCCCGGTGTGCTCAACCGCATCACCTCCAAGTGGCGGCAGCGCGGCTTCAACATCGAGAGCCTGGCCGTCGGCCACTCGGAGAAGCCCGGCCTCTCCCGGATGACGTTCGTCGTCGACTCGGACGCCAACGCCGAGCAGGTCGTGCGTCAGCTGGACAAGCTGGTGGACATCGTCGACATCCGCGACATCTCGCACGAGGAGATCGTCACGCGCGAGATGGCGATGATCAAGCTGAGGTCGACGAAGGAGACGCGCAGCCAGCTGATCGATATCGCCGAGCTGTTCGGGGCGAACGTGCTGGACGTCAGCCCTGACTCGCTGATCCTGGAAGCGACCGGGGACGAGGGCAAGATCGACTCATTCGTCACGCTGCTCAGGGATTACGAGATAATCGAACTGGTGCGCACTGGCCGGGTCGCGATGATTCGCGGTGCCGACGTGTCGCACCCGGAGTTGCCCGCAGAAGAGCAGTATGACCGCTACCCCGGCGTTCATACCTGGTAGCCGAAGGAGTAACCGACGCATGGCGAAGATCTACTACGAAAACGACGCGAACATGGAGTTGCTCCAGGGCAAGACGATCGGCATCATCGGCTTCGGCTCGCAGGGGCACGCCCACGCGCTCAACCTGCGCGACAACCATCTGAACGTGATGGTCGGCCTCTACACGGGATCGAACTCCTGGCCGCAGGCGCAGATGGCCGGCCTGCGCGTCGGCACAGTGGAAGAGGTAGCCCGCGAGGCAGACATTCTGATGGTGCTGGCGCCGGACCAGGTGCAGAAGCAGATCTACTACGAGAGCATCGAGCAGGGGCTGAAGGCCGGCAACATGCTGATGTTCGCGCACGGCTTCAACATCCACTACAGCCAGATCGTCCCGCCCAAGGACGTGGACGTGACGATGATCGCGCCCAAGGCGCCGGGCCACGGCATGCGCGAGCAGTTCATGAAGGGCGTCGGCGTACCGGCGCTCGTCGCCGTGCACCAGAACGCCACCGAGAACGCCCTGCAGATGGCGCTGGCCTACGGCAAGGGCGTCGGCTCGGCCAAGGCGGGCATCATCGAGACGACGTTCGAAGAGGAGACGGAGACGGACCTCTTCGGCGAGCAGGTCGTGCTCTGCGGCGGCGTCACGCAACTGATCAAGACGGCGTTCGAGACGCTGGTGCAGGCCGGCTACCAGCCGGAGATCGCTTACTTCGAGTGCCTGCACGAGCTGAAGCTGCTCGTCGACTTCATCCACGAAGGCGGCATGGCCTACATGCGCTACACGATCTCCGACACGGCCGAGTACGGCGACTACACCCGCGGCCCGAAGGTGATCGACGAGCACGTGCGCCAGAACATGAAGCAGGTGCTGCAGAACATCCGCAGCGGCGCTTTTGCCCGCGAGTGGATCCTGGAGAACCAGGCCGGGCGGCCCAGCTTCAACGCGCTGCGCCGCCAGAACGCCGAGCACATGATCGAGACGGTAGGCGCGGAGCTGCGCTCGATGATGCCGTGGCTGAAGAAGGACTGACCGGAGACAAGAGACAGGGATGATGCGAGCGATTGACCGAAGAGCGATGACTGTAGGGGCACAGCGCGCTGCGCCCCTACAGCGGCACGTCCTCGCGTTAAACAGCCTCAACCTTAGGCGGCCCTCTGCCGCGTGAAGCGTGGAGAGAGGGCCTCAACCGAGATGATTGAGGCGGCCTGAACGCCGCCCCCATTAGAGCAACGGAGGTTGAGAGGCAATGGCAAACGAAAACAAGGTACTGATCTTCGACACTACGCTGCGTGACGGCGAGCAGTCGCCCGGCGTCGCGCTGAACGTCGAGGAAAAGCTCGAGATCGCGCGCGCTCTGGAGCGCATGAAAGTCGACATCATCGAGGCGGGGTTCCCGGCGTCGTCGCCCGGCGACCTCGAGTCGGTGACGGCGATCGCCAAAGAGATCCGCGAGCCGGTGATCGCCGGCCTCGCCCGCGCCGTCGCCAGCGACGTTGACGCCTGCTGGGAGGCCGTACGGCACGCCGAGCGGCCTCGCATCCACGTCTTCCTCTCCACGTCGGACATCCACATCATGCACCAGCTGGAGAAGGACAAGGAGCATGTCCTGGAG
>JADFKG010000199.1 GCA_022565075.1 Chloroflexota bacterium
AGTGTGCCACAGGACGGTGCATAGTTCCAGTTCACGTAAGGGTTCGAGACGGGACGCCTACTTCGCCTCCACCTCGCCGCGCACGATGCGCCCCGCAACGTCGCGCAACAGCTCGACGTCCTGCGCGCCCACAACGGCGAAGCGGCCGTTGAAGATCATCGTCGGCACGCCGCTGACGCCGTTCGAGCGGCTCCACTCCATCTGCTTCTCGATCTCTCCGCCGTAGCGCCCCTCGTCCAGCGCCTCGCGCAGCGCGTCCGCGTCGACACCAGCGTCGGCGCACGCCCGTACCACGACGTCCGTGTCACCGATGTTCCGCTCCTCCTCGAAATAGGCGCGGAAGAGCGCCCGCTGCACCGCCCAGAGGTCGCCGCCGTTGTCGCGGGTGAACTCCGTCGCCTCGTGCGCCTTGCGCGTGTTCGGCACCAGCGGCGGGCGCTTCAGCTCGATGCCGGCGTCGAGCGCCGTCTGGCGCAGGTTGTCGAGGTAGCCGGGCGGGTAGGTCTTCCCCTTCGAGGCCTCCTCGCGGGCGATGCCCTCGGGCGGAATGCCGGGGCGCAGATCGAACGCGCAGGCCGTCAGCGTGATCCCGTAGTCCTGGCGCAGCTGCTCCAGGCGGGCCAGCCCAACGTAGCACCACGGACAGATGTAGTCAGAGACAAGCGTGATCTGCAGCGCCTGCTTCTCAGGCCGGGCGTCGTGCATGCCGCTGTGGCGCTCGACATCGCCGTCGCCATCGTACCCGACGGACCATGACTCCATGGCCCCAATTATACGACCGGCCCCGTCCATCCACGTCGCAGAGCATGTAGTCGTAGGGGCATGCCTTCAGGCTTGCCCAAAAGGGGCGGCGCGGCCGACGCTGTGGCGCATCCGTTTATCCGTTGTCTATCCGTTGGCAGCAGTCCATCCACGTCGCAGAGCATGCAGTCGTAGGGGCATGCCTTCAGGCTTGCCCAAAAGGGCGGGGCCCGGGAGACCGGCGCCCGTTTACGCCGTGCGGTGACGCAGCGCCAGCAACGCCAGCGGCATGTTGATGGCGGCGAGGACAGCGATAGCGAGCAGCGCTGCGCCAGTCTTCTCCCAGTCCCAGCCCACGACGATAAGCGCCCGCATACCCTCGAGGATGTACGTGACCGGGTTGATCGTCGCCATGAACTCCAGCCAGGGGGAGAAGAACTCTTTCGGGGCGAAAGCCGGCGAAAGGAAGAGCAGCGGGAAGAAGATGAGGAACCCTGCCTGCGCCGCCTGCGGGCTACCCGTGCGCAGCGCGATCGCCAGCCCGAATCCGGCGTACGCCAGTCCGAACAGGCCGGCGAGAACGAGGATCGCGATGTACCCGATGACTCCCGCCTCCATGCCGGTGCCGAAGATGAATCCCACGAACAGGATCACGGCGGTGATGATCACGACGCGAATGCCGTCGCCGAAGAGACGGCCGAGCACGAGCGAGATGCGCGGCGTCGGCGTCAACAGCAGCTTGTCGAAGTAGCCCCTCTCGATGTCCGTGACCATCGCCAGCGCCGAAAAGCTGGCGCCGCCGGCCGCGCCCTGCAGGATGGCGACCGGCATCTGGAAAGCCTGGTAGTTCTCCACGCCGAACGCCCGCGCCGAGACGTTGCCGAGGGCGCCGACCGTGACCGCGAAGAAGAACAGTGGGATGAAGTAGTTCTGGATCTCAAACGCCGGCTGTCGCACGACTTCCCGCAGCGACCGCAGCGTCAACTGATAGACATCGAGCACAACGTCAATCACGACGCGGCCCCTTCTTCGCCCGCCTGCTCAACGTCCACGTCCTGCGCCTTCATGTGGTGACCGGTCTTGCGCAGGAAGACGTCGTCAAGCGTCGGCCGCGCCAGCGTGACCTCCTCCACCGCCACGGACGACTCGTTAAGCGCGAGCACGATCGGGGCGATAGCCGCGCTGCCGTCCTTCGTGTAGACCACCACGGAGTCGCCAACGGTGCGTATGTCGGAGAACCCACCGATCGCCTTCAGCGCCGCAAGCGCCCTGTCCGGCTGGGAGTCCCCGTCCCCCAGCCGCACCGTGATGACATCGGCGCCAATGCTGGCCTTGAGCTCCGCCGGCGCTCCCTGGGCGACGATGCGCCCGCGCTCCATGATCGCCACTTCATGCGCCAGGCGGTCGGCCTCCTCCAGATACTGCGTCGTCAGGAAGAACGTAACCCCGTCGTTGCGGTTGAGCTCCTCGACGTATCGCCAGATGGTGTTGCGGCTGATCGGGTCAAGACCCGAAGTCGGCTCATCAAGGAAGACGATCCGGGGCCGGTGAACGAGCGCGGCGGCCAGGTCCAGGCGGCGCTGCATCCCGCC
>JADFKG010000200.1 GCA_022565075.1 Chloroflexota bacterium
ACGACGATCTCCTCACCGCCAAGGGAGTCGTTCACGGCCGCGTTGCCCAGCGCCCGCGCCGAATAGGCCCGGCTCTCGCCGCCGACGGTCAGGCCCAGCACCTCGTCGCCGGGCGCCAGCCTGCCGTCCAGCGCCTTCGCTGACACCGGAAAGGCGAAGCGCTCATCGTTCACTTGGTCGCGATAGCCGGCAAACACGTCCCGTTCGTACGACCTGGGAAACCCGGTCTCGCGGCTCAGGACCATCGTTTCCGGGTGCTCCCGCAGCCACTGCGCCCACGTCATCGTCGTCGACGGAAGCGTGGTCAGACGCGCACCGGTAAGCGTGCCGACGATCGCCTCCCCCGCCACCTGCCACCAGTATGAGCTGGTCTCCCGGTCGAACATCACGAGATCAGACTCGTACAGCGCACTCGTATTCCCGAACGTTAGTTCCCGGCCGTCCAGCCGCCTGTCGTAGGCGACCGCGCTGCGGCAGAGCGGACAGTACGAGATGAGGACGGGAACGCCGTCCAGCTCGTCGTTCACGATCTCGTGCAAGTTGAGGATCTTGACCGGGAACGCCCAGGCGCCACCCTTGGCCCCGACGTAGCCAATGACCAGGTCGTCGTCATCGAGCCAGTCGCCTCCAGAGGCGTCCTCATACCTGGGCTCGTCCAGCGGTGGAATCGCATCGACGAGGGAAAGCAACCGTTCCTCACCGATCTCTGAGAGCGGTACCGAACCGCCGTCAAACGTATCAAAGTGCACGTCCTCCAGCGGGACGCTGTGACGCGACAGGTCGATGCCGGCAACGGTGTCCCGGGCGGTTCCCGCCGCGTCGTTTCGCGCACCGTCTCCGCCGCTGCCACAGGCCGCCGCGATCAGCGCGCCCGCCGCCGCGGCGATCAGTATCTTGCCTCGCATCTACTCCAATCTACGATTGGAAGATAGCGCCGGGTTGGGCGCGGCGGCCGACGGGTGCTCCGCTACCCAGAGTCGCAGCCTGCTCTCGCTGGCGTCAGGCTGGCGCCGAAGAAGATACCGAACATGTGGCCGGATATGGCACCGGAGGCGGTGAGCTTTTGCACCTCGCCCCAGTTGTCCGCACCGCCATGGTCGCGCTCGAAGACGTAAGCGCAGAACCCATCATCTCTAACATTGGGCCTGGACTCATTTTCGGGGGCATGGTCAAGTCGGGGCCTACAGCATCGAAGTAAGCTGGAGCCTCAACGTGCTCCAGGCGACCGCCTGCACGCCATCCGCCACCTGCAAGTATGACTACACACCGTCGAGCGTTCGCATGAGCGGTGCCGCACCCGGCGGTCTCATCGGTGCCGTGACGCTGGCTGACATATCGTTCTTGGTGATCGGCCCAAGCGGCTCGTGCAGCGACCTCACGATCACGGTGATAACACTGACTGACCCGACAGGCGCGCTTGCGCTGCATCCGTCAGTGGTACACGGAAAGAATATGCGCCGGATAGTCCAGCGGGGGCTCAAAGCTCGTCCTAAGCCTCGGCGCTGTCCAAATATGCCGGTAATCGCGTAAAACACGGACCTGAGCGGATCATGGGCTACCCTCCAGTAGGGCGCGGGACTAACAGCCCCGTATAATCCTGATTATACTCAGTGACCTCGATTGCCAACCTCTGTGAATAACACAAGGCACTCCTGGCTAGAGTCATCATGCCTTCCTCAGTCATAAACGGCGTAGAGCTTCACTTCGACGACACGGGGTCGGGACAACCGCTTGTCTTGGTTCACGTCTCGTGGACGGATCGCCGTCCCTGGCCGCCTGTCGCATTTGGAGAAGGGCGTTTGGCAGTTCGACCAGTGGGTGCGCGAGCGACTCGCCGGCGCGTCCTAGACTCTCAGTGAGTCTCTCGATCGCCATCGCCTCTGTCGGCGTGGCGCTGATCCTCCTCGCCTTCGTACTCAATCTACTCGGCAGGCTCGGACGCACGTCGGTTGTATATCTGTGGCTCAATCTCATTGGCGCGACGATCGCATGCATAGCCTCCGCGATGATTCAGTTCTACCCGTTCGTTGTACTAGAAGGGGTCTGGGCGATCGCTGCCTTGATTGGCCTGATAAGGTCGCGCTTTGTTCATACTGATCACACGTCTATGGGCAGCTCACAAGGTCGAGAAGCTGACACCGGCTAATAGCCCGCCCGCGAGGTAGCCGCCGCTAGACACGCAGCGTCATCACAGCCCGCCCGGCACGTCTAGAGTTTCACCCCAGGTTTTGCATCTGAAGCGCGGCAATTAGGCACGCACGGTGTGACTTTTAATCCGGGAGTCGTGGGTTCGAATCCCACCGGGCCCTCCACGTTGCTTCCCTATCT